>JACAEZ010000097.1 GCA_013388565.1 Campylobacterales bacterium
ATACAACACAAAAACAGAAGGTCATTTGCATCTATATATTCATAAAGGGCATACAACATTACAAGAAGCTTATCAATTAGGCAAAACACTCTCCATGAAGCTTTCTCAAAGACTTCCAAAACAGTGGAGAGTATTTCCAACTGATGAGTTGCCACTTGAGTACAATATTTTAAACTTACCTTATGGAATATATGAAAAAGAGCGGGGAGCTGCTTGGTCGAAACATATGTAAATATTTTTGCAAAGCCAAATTGAAGGGGATTAAGATGGAAGAAAAAAGCGAGTTAAATAACTTATTATTACAAAGAGATGAAAATAAGTTTGCAAATTTAAAAAAAATAATACTAATTGGGGCTTCTTTATTTATCGTTTTTTTGATAGCAATAGGTATCGTTAGAAATATTAACAGTGATAAAGCACAAAATAGTGTAAAAGGAGAAAATATTCTACCTCCAGAACCTGCTAAAGAAGCTAATGCTTTAAAAGGGGATGATAAAAATAAAGATGCGATTTTTGAACAAGTTCCTATCAAAGATGGAGCTAATGCAAAAGAGCAAGATAAATTTGACAAAATTGTAAGTGAAATTAAGCAAAAAAATGAAGCTACTAAATCACAACAAGAGCTTGATAATTTGATGCCAGAACAAACTTCTCAACCAGTAATACCAAAAGAACAAAAAATAGAAGAGTCTAAAAAGATAGAACCAAAAAAAGTAGTAGAGGCGAAAAGACCTGTAGAACATAAACCTGTAGAACATAAAACAGAACAGCAACCAAAAGAGCCTAAAAGTATTAAGCAACTTGTAGAACAGACAGATACTCCTGCTCAAAGTAATAAAGTTCAACCTAAAGTTGAGCCAAAAAAAGAGGAAAAGCCAAAAGTAGAAAAGCAAGTTACAGCTGGAGCAAAAGGGAATTATTATATACAAATTGGTGCTTTTTCAAAAGCTCCTAGTGATAAATTTTTACAAAGTATTACAAAAAGTGGTTTAAATTATAAGCTTCATAATACAACTATAAATGGAAAAGATGTTATTAAAGTATTAGTTGGTCCATATAGTTCAAAAAATGATGCTAATGCTGATGTTGAAAAAGTTAAAAATGAATTTAAGGTAAATCCATTTATTATAAAATTATAAAAGGTTATAAATGTATTTTCGCAAATTAAATTTAGATACTATTACTCCAGTATCTATCTATAGTAAAATAAAAGAGTTATATAAAAATGATATAACTTTTTTATTTGAAAGTGTTGTAAATAATGAACAAGGGAATTTCAGTTTTATTATAATTGGTTTTCAAGAGAGGATAGTTCATAAAAATCAAAAAAGCTATTATATAGATAGATTTAACAATAAAAAAGAGATTTCTGAAAATCCATTTGTTTTTTTAAGGGAATATTATAAAAATATAGATTTTAAAAAACAACAAGATTTTAATAAAGAGATAAATGTTGGTTTTACTGATGGATTTATTGGATATATTGGTTACGACATGGTTTGCGAATTTGAACCAAAACTTAAAAAACAGATGTTGAATTTAAAAGATGAATTCAATATTCCAGATTTAGATTTAATAAGACCTAAAATTATACTTGCATACTCTCATAAAAATAGTCAATTAACAATAATCTCATCATTGCAAGAGATGGTGTGTGAATTTGATAACATTGTAATAAAACTTAAAGAACCTCAACAATTTTTAGATATTCAAAAAGCTATAAAGCTAGATGATGGTAAGTTTGAATTTTCTAAAGAGCAATTTTTTGAGATGATAGATAAATCAAAAGAGATGATAAAATCTGGAGATGTATTTCAAATATTGATGTCAAATAGATACACTCAACAAATAGAGATAGATAATTTTAGTTTTTATAGAACACTTCGAGCCAAAAATCCCTCGCCTTATCTATTTATGCTTGAGTATGAAGATTTTTCTATAATTGGTAGCTCTCCAGAGGTTATGATAAGATTGCAAGAGGGTGAGATTTTATTAAGACCAATAGCAGGAACTAGAAAAAGAGGAAAAACTCTTAAAAAAGACCATGAAATGGAGATAGAATTAACTACAGATGAAAAAGAGAAAGCTGAACATATAATGCTTGTTGATTTGGGCAGAAATGATGTAGGTAGAGTTGCAAAAAAAGGTAGTGTTCATGTTAGCCATTTAATGAGAGTTGAAAAATACTCTCATGTTATGCATTTAGTTAGTGATGTTGAGGCTGAATTAGATGAAAATCATGATATGTTTGATTTGTTTGAGTCCACATTTACAGCTGGAACTATGACGGGAGCTCCTAAAATTAGAGCTATGGAGTTAATTGCAGAGTTTGAAGGGGTAAAAAGAGGATTTTACAGTGGTGCAATTGGTTATTTTGGATTTGATGGAAATTTAGATAGTGCAATTGCTATTAGAACATCATTGATTAAAGATAATAAAATATATCTTCAAGCTGGTGCTGGAATTGTTGCTGATAGTCAAAATGAGTTAGAATATTTAGAAGTTACAAATAAAATGGCAGCATTAAAGAGTGCAATTGATGAATTGTGCAAATAAATTTTGTATAGTATCTACTACAATAACTACTATTGAAGAGGCTAGAGAGTTGGCTAATAAAATATTAAACCAAAAATTAGCTTCATGTATTCAATTTACAAATATAGAATCTTTGTATTGGTGGAATGATGAAATATCAAATGATAATGAGATTAGAATAATTATAAAAACAAAAGACTCTTTATTTGAAGAGTTGAAAAATTTTATAGTTCATAATCATAAATATCAAATACCAGAGATTATAAAAATCCCAATTCTTGATGGTTATTTTCAATATTTGGAGTGGATAGAGGAGTGTACAAAATGAAAAAATTTAGTTTAATAGTTCTATTTTCACTATTTTTTACTGGTTGTATGGTGCAAAACAGTTATACAAATAGAGAGCAACTAATGTTTATCTCTCAAACTGAAGAGATAAACATGGGGACTCAAGCAGAAAGTGAAATATTAAAAAAAGAGCAACTTAGCAAAAATATAAAAGAAAAAAATAGAGTAGAAAATGTTGGTAAAAAACTTGCAACTGTAGCAAATGAGCCAAATTATGATTGGAAATTTTATCTTATTGAAGGTGATACAATAAATGCTTTTTGTCTGCCTGGTGGAAAAGTGTTTGTATATGAGGGAATATTAAAAATAGCTAAAAGTGACTCTGAACTTGCTACTGTAATATCTCATGAGATAGCTCATGCACTACTTAGACATGGAGCAGAAAGAATGAGTATTCAGCAAACTACTAATATGGTTGGAGTTTTATTAAAAGCGGGACTTCAAACACAAAATAATCCTATAATTAATCAAAATTTTGATTTAGTGTATGGACTTGCTTCAAATGTTGGAGCAGTTTTACCATATAGTAGAAAACATGAATTTGAAGCAGATGAATTA
>JACAEZ010000031.1 GCA_013388565.1 Campylobacterales bacterium
AATGCATCCTTTACACTTTCAACTCTCAACCCTTTTTCATAAGCAATTGATTCAATAATATCAACAATTTTTTCCAACTAAATTTCCTTAATTTTTTCTATTGAATTTTAATTGTTAAATGATACTTAACATCTACTTGTATAATGATTAATTTTAAGCACATTATTGATATACTTAAAACTTAAATTTTATACATATGGAGCTGTTTTTTATGGAATTATTAGTAGCAAGAAGTGAACTTAGCAAAAAACCCACACAAATTGATGAGAAAAAAATAGAAGCATTAATGGAGAAAAGTAATCAAAAAATTTTCTATTTTGATAGAGAAAATTCACACAAAACAATGATGGATTTAGTTGATGTATTTGAAAATAAAGGATATTCAGTATATCTTAGAGAGGTAAAATTTGGTCTTGATGACAATGATTACCTTTACGAAGTACACATTTTATGAAAAAACTCTTTATCCAAACTATCGGTTGTCAAATGAATGTAAGAGATAGTGAACATATGATTGCTGAACTTACAACAAAAGATGATTTTGAACTAACCGAAAATATAAAAGAAGCAGATTTAATATTAATTAATACATGTTCAGTTCGAGAAAAACCTGTTCAAAAACTTTTTTCAGAAATTGGGCATATCAGAAAACAGAAAAAAAGTGATGCTAAAATCGGTGTTTGCGGATGTACTGCAAGTCATTTGGGCGAAACTATTTTAAAAAAATCAAAATATGTAAATTTTGTTTTGGGTGCAAGGAATGTATCAAAAATAACTGAAATTATTAACAAAGACAAAGCAGTCATGATAGATTTATCTCATGATGATAGTCAGTATGCTTTTGCAGATTTTAGACAATCACTTTATAAAGCTTACATAAATATATCTATTGGTTGCGACAAGCAATGTACATTTTGTATAGTTCCTCACACTAGAGGTGAAGAGGTCTCTATACCAGTTGAACTTATACTAAATGAGACAAAAAAAGCCGTACTAAATGGTGCTAAAGAGATATTTTTATTAGGTCAAAATGTAAATAATTATGGAAGACGATTTTCATCTTCTCATGATGATATAAATTTTACAGAGTTGTTAAAAAGAGTTAGTGATATTGATGGTGTTGAGAGAATTAGATTTACATCACCTCATCCACTTCACATGGACGATGAGTTTTTAAATGAGTTTGCAAGAAATCCAAAAATTTGTAAATCTATGCACATGCCTCTTCAAAGTGGTTCTACAAAAATTTTAAAAGAGATGAGACGAGGATACTCTAAAGAGTGGTTTTTAGATAGAGCTTTTAAAGTTAGAGATTTGGTAAAAAATGCTCATGTAAGTACAGATATTATAACTGCATTCCCAAATGAGAGTGATGAAGATTTTTTAGATACTATTGATGTGATGGAAAAGGTTAGATTTGAACAGATTTTTAGTTTTAGATTTTCACCAAGACCTTTGACAAAAGCAGCGGAGTTTGAAAATCAAATTTCTGATGATGTTGCATTAGAGAGATTAAATCTTGTTCAAAAATTACATCAACAACAACTTGATGAAATTACCAAAAATGAGGTAGGAAATATTCATGAAGTTTTATTTGAAGAGCTTAGAGAAAATGGCTTTGTAGCTGGAAGAAGTTTTAACAACTTTTTAATAAAAGTAAAAGGTAGTGAAGAGCTTTTAGGTGTTACAAAAAAAGTAAAGATTATAAATAGTTCAAGAATGGCTTTGACAGGCTCTATTGTAGATTAATCGTTATGAGATTGAAGCAAATAAAAAAAAGTTTTGTTAAATTTTTATTTCCCCCAATTGGTTACTTTTTTATTTGGATTTTGTTTTTAAGTTGCAAAAAGAGGTACTATATGCCAATATTAGATGAAAAACCAATAATTGTAACATTTTGGCATGGAGAGCTTTTAATGCAACCTTTTTTATATAAAAAAATCAAAAATAATGGCAAAATAGCACTGTTAATTAGTGAACATTTTGACGGTGAAATAATTGCAAAAACTATGAAATTTTTTGGTTTTGAGTCTATTCGTGGAAGTAGCAGAAAAGGTGCTGTAAAATCATTAATTGGCATGATAAAAAAGGTAAAAGATGGGTATGATTTAGCAATCACTCCAGATGGTCCAAAAGGTCCTAGATACTCTATTGCTGATGGTGTAATTGCTGTTGCACAAAAAAGTGGTGCTAGAATTGTTGTTTTTAACTATAGAGTTTCTAAATTTTGGCAACTTAATAGTTGGGATAAATTTTTAATACCAAAACCATTTTCAACAATAGAGTTTTTCGCAAGTGAGCCAATTGATGTTTCAAATTTAGAAATTGAACAGGCTAAAAATTTGCTAAAAAATAAAATGTTATTAAATGCTATATAATAAATTTAAAAAGATTTACGATGAACTATATAAATGATTATATTACCTCTTTTTTAGGGTATCTAAAAGATAATAGAGGTTATAGTGAAACGACTATCACTACATACAAAATTGCTCTTAAACAGATGGTTGAAATCAGTGAAATATATGAAGAAAATGGTTTACTAATTATTGATATAAAAAAATATAGAATGGCTATTTTTAAACAAAATAAAAAAACAATATCTAAAAAATTAAGTGCTATTAGAAGTTTAAGTCAATATCTTTTTCAAATTGATATTAAAAATAGAGTTATTGGAGATGATAGCATTAAAACATCTAAAACATTGCCAAAGCCTATTCAAAAAAATCATATAGATGAAGCAATCAAACAGGCTAATTTGATTGAAAAAACTATTCTTTATATGTTATTTGGATTGGGACTTAGAATTAGTGAACTTTCAAATGTAAAACTTAGTGATATTGGTTCATCATGGATAAATATTGTTGGTAAAGGTGACAAAACAAGAGAGTTACCACTTGTTCAAAATGTAAAAGATGTTATTGAAAATTATATTTTAGTCTATAAGCCAAAATATTATCTGCTTGAAGTTGAAAATAAAAAATTTGGTGTTTATCATATTAGAACTACTTTAAAAGAGCTGTTTAAAAAAATTGGTATAAAAGCAACACCTCATCAGCTTAGACACTCATTTGCTTCAGAAATGTTAAACAATGGTGCTAGGATTACAGATGTTAAAGAGTTATTAGGGCATTCATCATTAGAAACAACACAAATTTATACAAAACTTACAGACCAGACAAAACTAAAAAATTATCTATCTTCACATCCACTTTGCAAAGTATCTCATGAACATAATTAATAAATTAATCCCTTATTTAAACTTAGCATTTATAAGTGTATATTTTAAAGGTGAATTTTGTGTTGTAACTATTGAACTATTAAAAAACAAAAAAAGTATAAAAAAAGAGACTATAGAGTTTAAAACACAAAATCAGCAAATTCCAAAAGATGCAATAAGTTATATAAATAGATTTCAAAAAAAATATAAATTAAGTTATATATCAACTCTACTTAAAACAATAAATCAAGGTGCTGTACCTGATTGTTCAAGAGTCGAATTTCAAAAACTGAATATAAAAACAGATAATCTTGATATTATCTGTATTGATGAGTTTTTCTCTGCATTTGCTAGTGTTGATGAGATAAGATGGGAAAGAAATGTATTTGAAAATGTTGGAGTTGACTTTTTATTTTCACCTTTTGCAATTATTTATGATATGTGTAAAAAAAAGTTTGAAAAAAACCCTGTTATGTTTGTACTACTTCAACATGATAGTGTTGCAATTTGTATATCTAAAATAGATAAATTTTTATTTTCAGCCTATTTTATTACATCAACAAGTGAACAAATAGCACTCAAAGCTGCTGAAGTAGAACATGCAATAGAAGATACAGATAGCGATTCTGGACTTGATGATTTAATATCCTTAGATGATTTAGACGACTCTTCACTACTAAATGATATAGAGCCAATTGAAGGGTTTGATAGTTTAGATGAAGTAGAAGAGTTGAAAGATTTAGACACTCATGATATTTCAAGTGATAGTTTTATAGACTCTACAGATGCAAAAGCAGAAAATGAAGATGGTAAGCATAAAAGTGAACAAGTTGATGATTCATCTTTAGAACTATTTCAAAAAGCAATTGACTTAATTAAATTTATTCAAAACTCATTAAATGAGTTTTATAAAAATGATGTTTATGAGAGTGATTTTATCTCAAAAATTCATATTTTAGATACTATTAATTTTTCATCTGATGTACAAAGTTATATTTCAGATGAATTG
>JACAEZ010000032.1 GCA_013388565.1 Campylobacterales bacterium
AAAGAGCCTCTTATGAACCACTAGAGTATATAACAAATAGAGTTAGTTTTTATTCAAATGAATTTTTTATAGATTATGGAGCATTAATCCCTCGACCAGAGACAGAATTGCTAATAGATGAGGTTTTAAAAATTGCAAAAGATGGTGATACAATTTTTGAAATAGGAGTTGGTAGTGGAATAATATCTATCATGTTGGCACTGAATTTGAAAAATTCAAATATTTTTGCAAGTGACATATCGCTTGAAGCTTTAAATGTAGCAAATAAAAATATTCAAAATTATAATTTAGAAAATCAAATAATAACCATGAATACAAATTTATTAGATGGTTTTAATCAAAAAATAGATATTTTAGTTTCAAATCCACCATATATAAAAGATAGTTACAAAATAGATGAAAATTTAAAATATGAACCACAAAATGCACTATTTGGTGGAGCAGACGGAGATGAAATTTTAAAGCAAATAATTGTTTTAGCAAAACAAAGATGTGTAAAATATTTAGTCTGTGAGATGGGATATGACCAAAAAGAGTCAATCAAAAATTTTGCAAACTCTTTAGATTTGTTTGATATAGCTTTTTATAAAGATTATGCAAATTTTGATAGAGGATTTGTAATAAAAATATAAAGGTGTTAAATGTTTATAGAAACAATAGTCATGGTTGGGGTGTATGTTGGTCTTAGAATATATGAAGAGAGTACAAAAGATATTAAAAAACAAGCCCCAAAAACTAATCAATCAACTCAAGATATAAAACTTGAATAACAGCAAAAAAAGAAAAATTAACAGATAATTTAAAATTAGGTGGTGTTGTTATGGCTTCGTCTGTGCTTAGGACGCTAAATCCTGCATTTGCTCCTTTAAATTTAGCACTCATCACTGTAAGCATTATTCCAATTTATAGAAAAACAGAAGAGTCTCTTTTAGGAAAAAAGAGAATGGCTCTTCTCTTGAAAAATTAGCAGAAATTGATGTTTTTGTATTTGATAAAACTGGAACACTCACAACAGATGACCTTATAGTATCAGATATTTTTGGACTAAACGGTTTTGAAAAATTGGAAGTATTGAAACTAGCTGCAACAGTTGAACAAAGAGTTGTTCATCCAATCGCTAAAGCTATCACTACAAAAGCTATTCATGAAGGGTTGGAGTTGCCAAATATCGAAGACTCGACATTAGAACTTGGACGAGGTTTAAGATATAGTTTAGATGGTAAAGAGGTGCTTGTTGGAAGTCATTTATATCTTATAGAAAATGAAATTTTAGTAAAGAATAAAGATACCATTTTGGAAAAAATAGTAAAAGATGGAAATTCATTTGTTTGGGTAGCATTTGACAAAAAAGTTGCTGGAGTGATTGTCATAGCTTCAGAAGTTCGTGAAGGATTGCATAAAACTATGGACGAACTTAAAAAAATTGGTGCTTCTCATTTAGCAATAATTTCAGGCGACCATGAACAACCTACTAAAAAATTGGCAGATGAGCTTGGAATGGATAGCTACTATTTTGATATATCGCCTCAAGATAAAGGAAATATCATCGAAAATCTTCAAAGAGATGGCAAAAAGGTCTGTTTTATAGGAGACGGTATAAATGATACACTAGCTATGAGACAAGCTGATGTATCTATATCGTTAAAAGGTGCATCTTCTCTTGCTACAGATATGGCTCAAATCATCTTAATTGATGTAAAATTTGAAAATCTTGTAAAGTTGGTAAATCTATCGAAAGAGTTAGATAGCAATTTAAAAATATCAATGGGACTCTCTTTGACATCTACAGGAGCTATTTTAAGCGGACTCTTTTTCTTCAAAATGGGAATTTTAGGCTCATTACTAGTAGATAATGGTTTCTCATTAGCAGCTTTATTAAACTCTCTAAGACCATTGAAAGATATTAAAGTTGATACAAATATTTTAAATGATTTTGATAAAAAAAGAGAAGATATGCGAGACGAAGTGAAAAAATAGTAACAATATGAAATCAAAAAGATAAGTAGTAAAAATTTTTAAGAGTTAGTAAAAAAATTTATCAAAAATCCCAAGTCCCCTCCCACCTGATTTTATATCGTAAGCAAATTGCTCTACATCTACTTATATTTTCACGTGTCACTACTTTGGTATTTTTTATTTTATATACCTTTAATTATTAGGATAAAAATAGCGAAAATGATTTTAAAAATATTTTACCCTACTCTTGTGTCAAAAATGTTGGCTCTTGGTATGTGTTTATTCCAATTCTGGCTTTTTGATTTTTTGTAAAGTTTGTTAGATTGTCATGAATTTCATGTTTTGTTTGATGAAGTTGTTTATTGATAGTTTCTACAATCTCTTTTAAATTATCTTCTAATACATTGAATGTTTTTTGTATATTAGACTCTATTGTTTTAAAATTATAATCACTATTGAGTGCAAAATCTGTAGTAATTTTTGATAATCTTGATAGAACTTGATTGTAATCTCCTTTGATTTGACTAAATAGCTCGATTGTATCTTTTAAAACATCATACATTTCATATATTTCTATCGATTTTTTCTCTACAATTTTTGTAGATTCCATAATATCATCTATTCGTTTTTCAAAATCTGCTATTTTTACATCTAACTCCTCTACTCTTTTAAAATGTTGATTATCTTTTATTACAATATTTTTCAATAAATCTGAAGCATTATGAAGTCTGCCTGAAATTTCATCTATAAATCCACCAAGCTCTTTTTGAACGGATTGTAAAGCACTATCGACAACTTTATCAACAGAACCTAAGAGTATTTGAACATTATCTTCCATCAAATTTAATTTTGAATTTAATGAACTGATATTTTCATTAAAAGTCAACATTTTTGAAGCATAGCTCTTTTCAAATGCTCTAATGTGTGTGTTTAAATCAACTTTTAAAGCTTCTATGCGCTGATGTAACATCTGTTCGTATATTTTAAAATCTTTTTGAGAATAATCTTTAAAATCTTTTATATATTCAAATTGATTGTTTTCTAATATTTTAATATTTGATAAAAGCTCTTTTTGACTATCTTTCAACTCTTTGATAGATCCTATCTCCTCTTTATAAAATTGTTGTAGTGCTTGTAGCTCTTGAAGTTCTGTTGTTGCTACTGTTTGAAGTTTTTTATCTAGTTCAATTTGGTTTATTTTTAGTTCATTAAATCTTTTTTCAAAAAAGAACTCTTCATAACTTAAATTACTTTTTAATCCTTTGTAGATATTTGCAACTATGAAAAAAAATACACCACCTATTAATGGTAGCATTGAAACTTGAATAACTGTTACAAATTGATTGGAGTCTGCTGTTGGAGATGATAAAATAGAGATTAGTGTGAATAAAAATCCTATAAGAAGTATTAAAAATGAAAAGTTTGCCTTTTTATTTTGGATAAATAGTGTTAAATCTAACATTGTAACACCAAAAATAATCATGAGTGAAAATATATTAAAACCGTTTATTAACTCCATTAATTATCCTTTTTTAGTTTTTTACTATTTACTACTGCAAAAAGTGTAGGCAGATAAATCAGATTTAAAAATGTACCCCATGCTAAGCCAAATCCTAGTGAGATTGCTAGTGGTTGTAATAGTGCTGCTTGTCCAGATGGAAAAAACATTAATGTTATAAGTCCTACAAATGTGGTAACAGATGTTAAGATAATTGGTCGAAGTCGAAGTTTTGCTCTTTGAAACATCTCTTCATGAGTTGTTACATTTTTTATAAAATCAAGCATGATAATTCCATCATTTATTACAACTCCAGCAAGTCCAATGATACCTATGATTGATGGCATTGTAAAATTAATTCCAACTAAGTAGTGTCCAATAATTGCACCAAGTAGTGACAATGGTATTACAGATATTATTAAAAATGTATATTTAAAAGAGTCAAACATCAATAAAAGAGATAAAAATATTAAAAATATTGCAATTAAAAATGCCATGCTAAACTCTTTTATCATCTGTGAGTTTTGCTCTTTCTCCCCTTTTAATGTTATTTTTATACCACTTAATTCAAGTTTTTCAAATGTAGGTTTTAATAAATCTAAAACTTCATTTGGTGTGACTATGTCACTATTTACATTAGCCATTACACTAAATTTTCTATTTCCATTCTCTTTTACAACTTTTTCAAAATTTTGAATATATACAAATTCGCAAATATCACTTAATCTTATTTTTTTATTTGTTTGCGGAACATTTAGTTCAAAATTTTTCAGTGTTTCAAGATTATCTTTAAACTCATCTCTTATAATTATTTTTACAATTCCATCTTTATCAAAAGATTTAGCCCTTTCTGCTTCTAAAAAATAGCTACTAAGTGTAGTGGCTAAAATAGCTTCATTAAAGCCAAGCTCTTGACCATATCTATTTATTTTTAATTTTATCTCTCTTAATCCATCTTTTGCATCATCGCCTAAATTTGTAATACCATTTAATCCAGACAACTCATCTTTAACAATTTTTATTGAATTTATCAACTTTGTAGTATCATCACTTGAAAGATCTATCTCTATATCATTTTTAACAACACCAGCTTTTTGTTCTGTTACATCAAACTCTTCTAAATTAAGTTTTATTTTTTCATTTTTTAGAAGTTCTCTTAATTTATCAGCTATATCAAACGATTTTATATCTCTAATTTTATCTTCATCATCAAAATCAAATGATAAAACTGGAGTAATAAATTCATCTATAAAATTTTCAGGTTTTGCTTTATACAACTCTAAAAAAAACATAAACAAATTAGAGCCATTATCACCTTCACCTTTGTTATCCATTCTAAAACCAGATACGGTAGATACAGATTTTATATGTAAAGATTTGCTGTTTTCAAGTAGTATCTTCTCTATTGATTTTATCTTTTCATGAGTTTGTTCTATTGATGTATTTGGAGAAAACTTACCACTTACATAAACTTGAGTTCCATCAAATTTTGGAAACAGTTGATATTTTAAGTATTTCATGGAGAATATTGTTAAAACAGTAATAGATATGATAAAAAATGCTAATGAAACTCTTTTGTAGTGAATGAAAAATTTTAAAGATTTAAGATATAAATTTTGAAATTTACTCCAATCTAACTCTTTATCTTCTACTTTTAAAACATGCATTGAGTGAAGTGGCAAAAATATAAAAGACTCTATTAAAGAGGCTATTATCAAGACAGTTATTGCAACAGGTATCATTTTAATTAATGCACCCATTTCTCCACTAAGCAAAAGCATAGGAATAAAAGCAAATACTGTAGTAACAGAAGCAGCAATTACAGGAATTGCCACCTCTTTTGTACCTAAGATAGCTGCATCTTTTTTAGAATATCCTAGTGTTAAATATCGTTGAATATTTTCAGCAACAACAATAGCATCATCTACAATTACACCTAAAACAATCAAAGCTCCAAGTAGTGTAATCATGTTTATACTGTAACCACTGAAATATAAAAATGTTGTACCCATAACAAATGATGTAGGAATACCAAGTGCTACAATAAATGAAATTCGTTTATTTATCAAAATATACATAGTAAAACTAACCAATAACAATCCAAACATTATATTTGAAATAACGATATTAAGCCTCTCTTTAATATACACTGAAGTATCTAAAAAAATATCAAATGATATATTTTGATGTTTTTGAGTTAACTCTTTCATTTGATTTTCAATAATTTTAGATAATTCAATAGCATTTCCAAATTCGCTTTTGGAAACATTTAGTTGAATACTCAAATTTCCATTAAATCGAGCCATTGTAGCACTATCTTGATATTTTTTTTGAACAGTTGCTATATCTTTTAAATATAAAGATTTACTATTTACTTTTATAACAGAATTTAGTAGAGGTTGAATATCTTTTTCACCATTAAATGTAGAAATAAAAAAGTGTTCATGAAGGTCTTCTATTTTACCTATTGGAAATATATATGACATATTTGATATAGCAGAAATTACAGAAGATTTATCTAAATTATAGCTATCAAGTTTTTTAGAGTCTAAAATAATTTCAAAAATTTTATCACTCTCACCGTAAATTATTATATCTGTCAAATTTTTGATAGAAGATAGTTTTGTTTTTGTCTCTTTTGCAATATCAACCAACTCATCATGAGAGATTTTTGAAGATGATATACTTATTTGAACTAATGGTATTTTGCCCTCTATCAATGTTGCACTAGGTTCGTCCATGTCAGATGGCAAATCTGTTTTTGCTAAAGAGATAGCATCTTTTACTTTGTTTAATACATCTATTTTATCAAATCCTTCATCTATAGTTAAAACCATTTTAAACATATTTGCTTGAATTAGAGACTCTACTTTTTTAATACCTGAAATATTTTTTATCTCATCTTCAATATTAGTAACTGCCATTTTGTCAAGTGTTTCAGCACTAGCACCAATATATGTACCAGAAATTGCTACTTTATCTAGTTGAATTGGAGGAAATATCTCTTTTGGAGTAAATATATAAGAAACTACTCCTAAAATAGTTAAAAATATCAACAGTGTATAGTTTAATCTTTCTTTTTCTATAAAAAATTGTATAAATGTTTTCAACTTCTTTCACCTTTAATTTTTAGAAATTATATCATGAAGAGTTTAATCACTTCTCTAATTAAATTTTTAAAAATATTCAATTTAGCAATTTCTTAGCAATTTCTTTTTTGTATAATTTCTCATATATATAATTTATCTTTTATGAATAGGATTGAAAAATGAATATAAAGGTTGTTTTAAAAATTGTTTTAATACTTTTAACATATATTATGTGGTTTAAAATTTCAAATTGTCATAAAGATGCTATGATAATATCTGGAATACTTGGAATATTGTTATTTTTACCAACATTTTCATCAAATGAAACAACAACTACAACTGGAAAAAAATATAAAGAAAAGAGTATAAATAATCAAAAAAAAGATGAAAGAGCTTGAAATTAGAAGAAAATTGGTAGAAGAAGAGATAAAAGAGAGAAAATTGCTAGAAAAAGAGAAAGATAGGTATAAATCAAATATATTCAAATCATATAAAACTTCAAACAAATCAGCAAACTAGCCTAAAAATTATTAGATAATGTTTAAATTAGTTAAAGATAAAGCTATTTTTGTATAAAATCACACATTTTAGAGAGGTGGGGTTATTATATGAAAAAAAGAGTTTTGGTAAAATTTTCTGGTGAAGCATTAGCTGGTGAAAATGGCTATGGCATTAGTACTGATACATTAAAATTTATAGCAAATGAGATAAAATCATTAGTTAATAATGATATAGAAGTTGGTATTGTAATTGGTGGTGGTAATATCGTAAGAGGTATCACAGCTGCTAAAGATGGCATTATTAAACGAACGACTGGTGATTATATGGGAATGATGGCAACTGTTATAAATTCTGTTGCTATGCAAGAAGCGATTGAAAGACTTGGCATTAATGTTAGAGTTCAAAGTGCAATAGAGATAAAACAAATTTGTGAAACATTTATCGTAAGACGAGCGCAAAGACATCTTGAAAAAGGTAGAGTTGTAATATTTGCAGCAGGTACCGGAAATCCATTTTTTACAACTGATACTGCAGCTACATTAAGAGCTATAGAGATAAACGCTCAAATGATTATAAAAGCTACAAAAGTTGATGGTGTTTATGATAAAGACCCTAAAAAATATAGTGATGCGAAAAAATTGGATATATTAAATTATGATGAAGCATTGCAAGATAATATCCAAGTGATGGATAATACTGCAATTGCATTAGCAAAAGATAACAAACTTTCAATTATAGTTTGTGACATGTTTACAAAAGGAAATCTTTTAAGCATAATAAAAGATGAAGATTATAGCAAATGTTCAATAGTAAAAAATTAATTACAAAGGAAAATAGATGAGATTAGAACAATTAGTAGCAAGAGCATTAGATAAAATAGGAAATGATAAATATTTACTCGCAGTGGCTGTATCAAAAAGAGCTACACAATTAAATAAAGGTGCAAAACCATTAATAGATATAGATGTTAAAAAGTTTAAATATACAGATATTGCTATCATGGAGATAGCTGAAGGTAAACTGAAAATAGACTCTGTTATTGATAATTAACATATGAACTTTTTTAATGTTGTTCAAAATACAAAAAATATAGAAGATTCTAAAAATCTTCTGTACTTTCACTTTCCTCCTACAGAAAAAATCAAAAAAGCTGTTGAATTTTGCATAAAAGCTCATGAAAATCAATTTAGAAAAAGTGGTGAACCATACTCTGTTCATCCTCTACTTGTATCATCCATCGTTGCATATATGGGTGGAAATGAGACAATGATAGTAGCAGCATTACTTCATGACATTGTTGAAGACACAACATACTCTATTGAAGATGTAGATAAATTATATGGAAACAGTGTAGCACAACTTGTTGATGGATTGACAAAAATAGATAGTATTCGAGAAAAAGAGCTTTTACCATCTACTTCAAATGAAAAATTAATTATTTCAGCACTTAGCTTTAGAAAAATGCTACTAGCTTCTATTGAAGACATAAGAGTGCTTGTTATAAAACTATGTGATAGAGTACATAACATGCTAACTTTAGATGCACTTCCACAAAATAAACAAATAAGAATAGCTGAAGAAACTCTTGTCGTTTATGCACCAATATCACATAGACTTGGTATTTCTACAATTAAAAATATATTGGAAGATTTGAGTTTTAAATATATTTTTCCAGAAGAGTATAGTAAAATTGATGATTATTTCAAATCTCATGAACAAAAAATTGATATAAAGTTAAATAATTTTATATCAAAAATAGAGGATATTTTAGATAAAGATGGATTTGAAAAAGATAGCTACAAAATATCTACAAGAATAAAACATCACTACTCAATATACCTAAAGATGCAGAGAAAAGGTGTCTCTATAGAAGAGGTATTAGATTTGATGGCTATTAGAATACTTGTAAATACTCCTGTTGATTGTTACAAAGTATTAGGATTGGTTCATACAAATTTTAAACCACTGATTGCAAGATTTAAAGATTATATAGCAATTCCAAAAGAAAATGGTTATCAAACTCTTCATACAACTGTTTTTAATAATTCATCTATCTTTGAAGTTCAAATTAGAACTTATGATATGCACAAAAGTGCTGAATATGGAGTTGCAGCCCACTGGAAATATAAATCAGCTGGACTTAATCCAAACATGGAGTGGTTGCATAACCTTGAACTTCAAAATGACTCTATTGAAGAGTTTTACGATTTGGTTAAAAGTGACCTTTATAGTGAAGATATTTCTGTTCAAACTCCAAAAGGGGAGCTTAGAACTCTTCCAAGAGGTGCAACTGCATTAGATTTTGCATACTCAATACACTCTGATATTGGTGATAGAGCAAAATTTGCTTATATAAACAGACAAAAAAGCCCTCTTTTAACAGAACTTAAAAATGGTGATATTGTAAAAATAGAGACTGAAATTGAAACAATTACAAGATGTAGCTGGATTGATGCTGTTAAGACGACAAGAGCTAAAACTCACATGAGAATTAATTGCAATCATAAATTAAAAGATATAGATAAAAAGAGTGCAATTAATATATTAGCTACAATATTTGATAAAGAGTATGAGACAATCGAAAAAACTATAGAAGAAAAGGGGCTTACAAACTCTATTTATAAACTTCCAAATGATATTGGATTTTTGAAAGATGTAAAATCAAGACTTAAAAATAAATTTAAACACAATAGCAAATTTTTATCAAAATTTAGAATTGCTAGATTAAATTTAAGAGAATTTACATTCGATAATATATTGGTTTATTCAAATAATCATATAGCAGAAATTTCATTTGATTACTGTTGCCACCCAAAAAGAGGTGATATGGTTGTTGGATTTAAATCTAAAAACAAAGTGTTTATTCACCACAAACTTTGTGATATTGCACAAAAGAAGATGAATGAACATGAACAAATGGTATTTGTAAAATGGATTGAAGACAAACTTCATAAATATAAAATCGTTGTAAGTCTTGAAAATAAAAAAGGAGCATTAGCAAACTTTTTAATCTATTTAGCAAAAATTGATGTAAATGTATTGTCTATTAAATTGGCTCATGATGATAATTCGCATATTGAATATTTTGAACTAAATATCGAAACTGAAATATCAAACTCAAAAACATTGACACAAATGCTTGATACTAAAGTAAAAGTAATAGAAATCGCATCGCTAAATGATGCTTATAATAATTAGGAGAGATTTATGATACAAGAGGCATTGAAAGAAATCAAAAGAGGCTCTTTAGAGATTATTGATGAAGAGAGAATTGAAAAATTACTTAAAAACTATTTTGAAAATGGAGTAAATTACACTGTAAAAGCTGGATTTGACCCAACTGCACCTGATTTGCATTTAGGGCATACTGTACTACTTCAAAAACTTGCAACTTTTCAAAAATATGGCGGTATTGTTCAATTTTTAATAGGTGATTTTACCGCCATGATAGGTGACCCAACAGGTAAAAGCGAGACTAGAAAAAAATTAAATCGAGATGATGTTCTGAAAAATGCACTTAGTTATGAAGAACAAGTTTTTAAAATATTAGACCACTCAAAAACTCATATTGTTTTTAATTCATCATGGCTTGGACAACTAACACCTTATGAGATGATTGAACTAGCTTCAAAAAGAACTGTTGCTAGAATGCTTGAAAGAGATGATTTTGAAAAGCGATTTAAAGCTGGAAATGATATATCTATTTATGAATTTTTGTATCCGCTATTTCAAGGATATGATAGTGTATATCTAAAAAGCGATATAGAAATTGGTGGAAGTGACCAAAAATTCAATCTACTAATGGGCAGACATTTACAAAGAAGTTATGAGATAAAAAAAGAACAAGCAGTACTCATGATGCCAATATTAGAAGGACTTGATGGGGTAAATAAGATGAGTAAATCGCTAAATAACTATATCGGTGTGACTGAAGAGGCAAATGATATGTTTGCAAAAGTGTTGAGTATATCTGATAGTTTGATGTGGAGATACTATGAATTACTTAGTTCTAAAACATTGAATGAAATTGATGAACTTCAAAAAAAGGTCAAAAATGGAGAATATCACCCTAAAAAAGCAAAAGAAGATTTAGCAATAGAGATAACAACTAGATTTCACTCTTATGAATTAGCACTAAATGCAAAAGATGAGTTTGATAAAATATTTGCTAAAAAAGAGTTGCCGACTGATTTGGAGTGTTTTGAAATAAAAATTAGTGAGCCTATTTGGATAGCAAAACTGTTAGTTGATATAAAATTGGAGTCATCAACTTCTCAAACTAGAAGAGATATAGCTCAAGGTGCTATAAAATTAAATCAAAAGAAGATAACAGATGAACAGTTGAAACTTGATATTGGCGAATATATATTGCAAGTTGGAAAGAAAAAATTTGCAAAAGTAGTTTTAAAATAGGAGTTTTTTATGCACTCTATGACATTAACAAATATAAAAGATGATTTTTATCCACATTTAAAAGCTATCATTGATAGCTTTGTGGCAGATAATAAGTTGCAATATAAGCAAAAAGAGAGATACAGTTATCCACAAGATGTAGTTGTAAGTAGTGTTGAAGAGGTTAGGCGAAGGGTTTTTGAGGCGGAAGATAGAGTTAAAAATGGTGAATTTTATACACAAGATGAATATGAAACAATCATGAATAACTTTTTTGAAAAAGAGCTTGGTATAAAACGATGATTATTATAAAAGATATAAAATATTCAAAACAGTTACTTGATATTTTAATATTTATAGCTAAAGACAAACCCTCTGCTGCAAAAAAGTTTGAACAATCACTTGAAAAAAAATAAAAAATCTTATAAATTTTCCATATAAATTTAGAAAATCTATCTATTTTGAAGATGACTCTTATAGAGATTTGATTTTTGAAGGTTTTATTATAATTTATAAAGTAGAAGATGAGAAAATTGTTATTTTAGAAATTATCAAGTGGCAAGATAGATAAATTAAATTTATAAAAAATTATTGAAATTTTCTTCACAAAAAGCTACAAAAGTGCTTTTCAGTTATTTTTTGATAGAATAAAATCTATTAATAAATTAGCAAAAGTGTTAAATATTTAAGGAATAAAATG
>JACAEZ010000112.1 GCA_013388565.1 Campylobacterales bacterium
CAAAATATAAACCAATTGAGATTTTAAATATTTCAAAACAGGCTTTTGAGTGTTGTAATAAAGATTATATATTTAAAATTACAAATGAAAGTCACTTAATTATTGAAATCGTTCGACAAAAATCGCTAAATTTAGGCTATTTGCTTGGTAAAATGAAATTTTTGGATATAAATTCTATGGAAATATTTAAGCTTTTTGATGGTCTGAAATATTTCAAAATTGAGTTTAGTGAAAAGGTTGATGATGGAGATTTGGCTTTTATAGAAGAGATTGTAAATAACTCATTTGACATGACAAAAATTATCAAACTTGAAAAACCAAAAATTTTAAAAAGTGAGCTATTTTTTGATTTAAATCATGATAAACAAATTGCACTTTTAAAGCTTGAAACAAAAAATCAAAAAGGGTTATTGGCATTTATCGCTAAAGTGTTTGATGAGTTTGGAGTTGATATTGTTGATGCAAAAATTCATACACAAAAAAATATCGCAAGAGATTTGTTTTTGATTGAAAAAAATGAGTCTCTTTGTGAAAAGCTTGATGATATTATTGATAGACTTTGTGTTGAATAAAAATTTAATGTAGTTTTTATTAGGTTCATTTGCTAAAATTTCAAAACTAAAAACTTTTAAAAAGGAAAATATAAAAATGTGTGGAATTGTTGGTTTTATCGGTGATAAAGAGAAAAAACAGATTTTAATTGATGGACTTAGAGAGCTTGAGTATAGAGGGTATGATTCTGCTGGTATTGCAGTTATGGATTGCTGTAATATATCTGTTTTCAAAGCAGTTGGTAAGATTGTAAATTTAGAACATAAAATGAAAGATGTTGAGTTTAATGGTTTTGGTGTGGGTATCGGGCATACTAGATGGGCTACTCATGGAAAACCAACAGAGCTAAATGCACATCCACATTTAGGGGAGTTTAGTTATGTTGTGCATAATGGAATTATTGAAAATTATCAGGAGCTTAAAACATTTTTAATATCAAAGGGTAGGGTGTTTTTGAGTCAAACAGATACAGAGGTTATTGTGCATCTATTTGAGTACAATTTGAGTTTAGTTGAAGATTGTTTTAATGCTTTTGAAAAAACAATAAATGAGTTAAAAGGTGCTTTTGCGATACTTCTTATGACAAAAAAAGAGAGTGATAAAATATTTTTTGCAAAACAGGGTTCGCCTTTGATTGTTGGAAAATCAAACTTAAATGAGATTTATTTTAGCTCTTCAGATGCACCATTAATTGGACATGTTGATGATGTTATATATTTGGAAGATGGAGAGTATGGATTTGCAAAATTATCTGAAATATCAATATTTAAAAACTTTATAAAAATAGATGTAGCACCTAAAAAACTTCCAAACAATAAACAGTTTGCCCAAAAAAGCGGATTTAGATTTTTCATGGAAAAAGAGATTTATGAACAATCTCAAGTTATTGCTGATACTATGATTGGGAGAGTAAAAGATAGTTTAGTTCATTTTGAAGAGCTTGAAAATATTGATATATCAAAATTTAACTCTATTAAAATTTGTGCTTGTGGAACAAGTTATCATTCGGCACTTGTTGGAAGTTATCTATTTGAGAGAGTTTCAAAAATCCAGACATCTGTTGAGATTGCTAGTGAGTTTAGATATAAAGAGCCACTACTTCATGAAAATACACTTTTTATAGTTATTAGCCAAAGTGGTGAAACAGCTGATACATTAGAAGCTCTTAAAATGGCAAAACATGCGAACATGATAACAGTTGCAATATGCAATGTTGATAATAGTTCAATGGTTAGAGTTGCTGATTTTTCTATTCTTACTAGAGCTGGAATTGAAAAAGGGGTTGCTAGTACGAAAGCTTTTACTACTCAAGTGATGGTTTTATGGATGATGGCTTTACATTTTGCACAGATTAAAAAAGTTGTAAATAGCGAGTTTATTGAAAAAGAGATACTAGCTATGAGAGAGAGTTCAAATATTATAAAGGTTAAAGAGTTTTATCATGAAAAGGTAAAAAGACTTTCAAAAAGATACCTTCATGGACATGGATTTTTCTTTATTGGTAGAGATGTTTTTTATCCGTTGGCATTAGAGGGGGCTTTAAAATTAAAAGAGATAAGCTATCTTCATGCTGAAGGTTATCCTGCTGGTGAGATGAAACATGGACCAATAGCATTAGCTGATAGTGAACTTTTTACAGTTGCATTGATGCCAAAAAATATACTTCATGATAAGATTAAAAGTAATGTTGAAGAGCTTAGTGCTAGAGATGCTACAATTTTGTCTATTTCTCCGATTGAATTTAATCTATCTGATGATTTTATTAAAACAACAGATACGGAACACTTCATGCTTGAATTTTTTGAGATGAGTATGATACTCCAACTATTTGCTATGGAGATTTCTATTAGGCTTGGAAATGATGTTGATATGCCACGAAATTTGGCAAAGAGTGTGACAGTTGAGTAATGACTTAAAAATATTTTAAAGTGACTGTTTTTAATGTTTTCAGAATAAAAAAAACTTTTTTTGATACAATTAATCTTCAATTTTAAAAACAAGGTTTTTACATGAGTGCAAAAAAGAAAATCTTACTTATAGTTGGCTCTACTTTATGGCTTTTGACAATATTTGTAATTTTAATGGTTACTGTAAATTTTAGAGATTATGGTATAAAAAATGCCACGGAAAAAGCTAAGATTACCGCTGAAATAGTAAGAGATGGATTGACAGCACACATGGTAAATAATATGATGCATGAGAGAGAGTATTTTTTAAATAAAATTACATCTTTAGAGAATGTTAAAGATTTATGGCTTGTAAGGTCGCAAAGTGTTATACAACAGTTTGGTCCTGGGCTTAAAAAAGAACATGCAAAAGATAGTCTCGATAATGAAGTTTTAAAAAGTGGAAAAGAGATTATTAGTATAAAAGAGAGTTCTGATAGTGTTCTTTTAAGAGTCAGTATTCCATATATTGCAGATGAAAAAGGTATCCCTAATTGTTTAAGTTGCCATGAAGCAAAAAATGGGGATGTATTAGGTGCTATTAGTATGGAGATTGATGTTAGTGATATTAGAAAAAGTGGTCTTGTAACGATTATAAAAGTTGTTACTATATCTATAATATTGCTTATTTTAGCTATGTATATCGCTAATAAATTTATAAATCCTTATTTGGAACTGTTTGAATCTTTGGTTTTCTCTATCAAAAAAGCATATGATGGTGATTTTAGTATAAGAGTAAAAACAAAACTAAAAGATGAGGGTGGTGTTGTTGCAAATTGGTTAAATAATCTATTTAATGAGTTGCAAAAGACTATTGAAGGTATTGATGAAAAAATTACTATTTTAGTAGCTCATAGAGAAAATAGACCAACTCATCCACTCATGAAAGCAAAAAGTGTAGTTGATGAGTTAGTTGATATTTATAACTTTAAAAAGAGTATTGAAAGTGAACAAAGTAGAATTGATATTTATATAAAACTTGCAAATGAGTTAAAAAATAAAGTTGGATTAAATGATTTTGTAATGTTTGAAGTTGATTTAATAAATAAAAAAAGAGAGCTTGTATATGCTACAAGTCCAGAAGCTATAGGGTGTGCGAAAGATTTAAAAGATTCTCAAAATTGTGCTGCTGTAGAGAAGTGTTGTAGTATATTTTCTAATGAATATAGTGAAAACAGAAGTTGTCAATATTTAATAAATTCTGAAGAGATAACTTATATGTGTATTCCATTTGCTATAAACGAATCAAAAACTATTTTAATAAATATAAAACAAAAAGATAAAGAGGCAGTTATTGAAATAAAAAATAATATACCTATAATAGAAAGCTTTTTAGAAGCATCAAAAGCAGTAATAGAGAGTAAATTGTTAAATGATATTTTAAAAGAGTCATCTCTTAGAGACCCACTTACAAAACTGTATAATAGAAAATTTTTAGATGAGTTTATTGATAAATCTGTTTCTCAAGCTAAACGGTCAAATATTAATTTTGGAATACTTTTAATAGATATTGATTATTTTAAAATGGTAAATGATACATTTGGGCATGATGCTGGAGATGTGGTAATCAAAGGGCTTTCAAATGTACTTACATCTAATATAAGAGAGTCAGATTTAGCTATTAGATTTGGTGGTGAAGAGTTTTTAGTACTGCTTTATAATGTTGATGAAGATGGTGCCATGAAAGTAGCAGAAAAGCTTAGAGAAAGTTTTTCTGCAAATCCATATAAACTTGCTGGAAATGATATAACAAAGACTATAAGTATTGGTGTTTCTATATTTCCACAAGATACAGACCTTATTTGGAAAGCGATAAAATTTGCAGATATTGCACTATACAAAGCAAAACAAAGTGGACGAAATAGAGTTGTAAGATTTCAAGAGAGTTTTGGAACAGATTTTGAAACATATTAATTTTACACTCTGTAAATTTTAGTTATAACTATTTTAACTAAACAAGTTCATTGATTTTAAGTAACCATTCAGCATCATTATAGATGCCTATTTGTAATGGTGTTGAAAATGCTACCAGCTAGATTTAATGTCAAGTCGATTTAGTTGAAAAGTTCAGCTTCTATTTTTAAGAATTTAACCCAAATTTTGCAACAGGGTTTATTAAAGTGGTGCCAATGCTTGTAGTAGTGGGGTCTTGACAAATTTTGTAGGACTACCCAAAAGGTAATATTCAAAAAATTTGACAAAACTCCAATGCTGTAATGATTGGTGCTAATTTGATGAATTCTATTGCAAAATTTGGGTTTAAGGTACTGAACGATTACGATTTTAAAATTTCAATAATTAATGCTACTTTCAAAAATTATTGCAACAGGAGATAAGTTTAAGTATGTAAAGGTAACTCTATAATAAACTCTGCTCCATCTTCTTTTTCTTTATTTATATATATTTTTCCATTGAAATCATTTATGACATTTAGTTTTGCCAAAAATAGTGAAAGCCCTACATCTTGAGCTTTAAATTTTGTAGTTATATAAGGTTCAAATACATTTTTTATAATATTGTTATCTACACCTATTCCATTATCTGATATAGAAATTTTTACAATAGATGAGTTTTTAATCTCTGAATTTATCTCTATTATCCCTTTGAAGTTGCTATCTTGTTCAATTTTTTTAGATATAGATTCAATTGCATTGTTTAGCAGTATAAATATTATATTTGCAAAAAAACTTTTTTTACCAAAAATTGTAGAGTATTCAACATTTTGTATGATGTTTATATGGTTATTTTCAAAATTTGCTTTTAATATCAAAAGTATCTGTTGAATTTCTTGTTGTATATTTATCACCTCTTGTGTTTCAGATGAGTTAAAATATCTACTGAATATATTGATAGTTTTTGATAAAAATTGAACATGTTTTGCAATACCATCTAATTCTGTTTTTACCTCTTTTGCACACTCTTCATTTATATCTTCCAGTTTTTCAAGTATCATTTCAGATGATAATGCTATTGTATTAAGAGGTTGTCGCCAGTGATGGGCTATATTTTGAAACATCTCTGTTAAAGAATCAAATTTATATTTGTTATATAAAGCTCTCTCTTTTTCAGCAGCTCTTTCTGTATTTAATCTTTAAGCCACCTCAATTTCTACATGGTGAGCTAATGTTTTATTAAAACATTCAAGCACACTATTTTTTTCTATAATCTCTTTTTCAAGCTCTTTTATTCTATTTTGTAAAAAATTGAAACTATTTATAAGCTCTTCAATTTCTAATGATCATTCTTTAGTTTCAATAGGAGTCAATTCGCCAGATATTGCCATCTATTTTAATTTATTTGATACTTTTTTGAGAGGATTTAATAAAATATGTAAAACAAGCCAAGTTAAAAGCATAATAAAGATAGATGAGATTAGAACTACAAATGACATTTTATCTGTTGTTTTTTCTATTGGTTCAAAAATTTCTTTAGTAGGAGTAGTGACCGCTAAAAGCCACTCTTCTTTACCAAATTTTACACTAGATAGCAATATTTCTTCTTTATTTTCATCTATTGTGATTATAGAGGCTTTCTCTTTTTGCAAAACTTGTTCAAACATTTTACCTTCATGAGATGTTGCCAACTTTTTTAACGAAACTTTATGTACATCTTTATCTATAAATATACCATCACTTAAAGAAACAATATAAAACTTTCCATGTCTGCCATACTTTTCACTAGACAAACCACTTAAAAAATCTTTGCTATCAAGTATTCTAGTACCACTTACTATTCCAATTACAGTTTTATTCTCATCAAGAATAGGTGAAACCATGGAGACTAAAGGTTGTTTTGTAACTTTTCCAATCAATGGTTCACTAACAAAAGGGTGTTTTGTAAATAAAACTTTATGAAACCAATTCCTATCACTATAATTTATACCAACTCTGTTATAAACTGTAGATGTATCAAATATACAAGTACCATTTTATCTATTATTGCAATACCATCTTCAAATAGTATAGAGCTATTTATTCTATTTTCAAAAAATTGTTTAAGCAAATTTACATCACTTAAGGTTTTAGCATCTATTTTACTAGCACTATTTTCAACCCACTCTAATCGCTGATTTATATCATCTTCTTTATCTTTTGCAATTTTTTCAAGCATGGAAAGATGTCTTGTTGCAATATCTTGTTGCCACTCTTTTTCTAAATAGCTTTTTATATATCTACACCCGCTAAATATAAATGTTAAAAATATAAGCAGTGTTATTAATGTGATTTTGGTTTTAATTGTCATTTAAAAAAACCTTAAAAAAAATTATCATTTTACTATATCGAACTTTTCCATCAACTCTTTGAATAATTTAATATATGAAAAGTATGCTTCACATTTTTCATTAAACGCACCAACAGGCATTCTATAAATACCCATATTTTCAATATCAGCACTGTAAGGTATTTTTGTTTTTAATATATTTTCACCCTCTTTTTCTAAAACCTCAATTACTTTATCATGAAGCTTTCGATTTTTGTCCACCATTGAAAAAAATGTTGTTATTTTTGTTTCTATGTCATGTTCATCTAAAAATTCTAATAGCTGATTGTATGTTCTAATAGATAAAGTTGTAGGAATAGTAGGTACTAGAAGTAAATCTGAAGCCTTGAAAATATTTTCAGCAATCAGTGTAATATTTGGTGGAGAGTCTAAAATGATTAAATCATACTCATTTATCAAAGGTTTTAACATAGCTGATAATATTTTTTGAGATTTTTTTTGGTTATTTAATAAAATGTCAAAATATCTATATGAAAATGTTGATGGCATAATATCAAGATTTTCAAAATCAGTCTCTTTTATAGACTCTTCTATCACCTCATTTTTTTTTGCAATCAATTTTTTTGTAGAGCCTTTTATTTTGTTTTTGACTCTAAAATAAAATGTTGATGCACCTTGCGGGTCCAAATCCCAAATAAGTGTTTTAAATCCATTTTTTGCACCTAAATATGCTAAATTTACAGATGTTGCAGTTTTACCAACACCCCCTTTTATATTATAAATACCTAAAATCATTATTCACCAATCTTATAAAATAGCTCTTTGTAGAGCTTGTTGTTTGTTTCACTGTTAAATGCTTTAAACTTTTGATAAAATTCGACTCGTAACTCTTTTTGTTTGAGTTCTAAATCACCGCTTAATTTACCTATAGCCATGATAGTTGCAGTTGGTGGATTTGGAAGTTTATCTATCAAAATTTTTAATTTTTCTCGTTGCACAAATAAATCTTGATAAGCTCCAAGACACTGTTGCAATATTTTCAACTCTTTAACTAACATCATCAATTTAGCACTATCAAATAAAGGTTCAAAAAATTCTATCAAATATCTAATTTTTTTACACTCAATTCTAAGTTCATGAAGCTTTTCATCTGGTGTTTCATCTGTAATCATCTCACCAAATTCAATAATTTCTCTATGCAGTTTTGAAATCTTTTTCTTAGCAATTTTTACAATAGCTGGATGTTCTTCGTCTTCTTCATCAGCTTTTTCTAAGAAGTGTTTGAAATGCTCTATTGATTTTTTATACTCTTTTGAAGATAAAAATTTTGATAGTTTTTTATGCTCTTCTTGTTGCTCTTTTTTTAAATAGTCAACTAAAGGATTTAAATCATCTTTCATAGAGTCTGGAAGCATATTTTTAAAATTATCAAGCTCTAATAGATAAACATCTAAATCTCGAACCATTCCACTATAAAAACCAATTTGCTTAAAATCATTTTTAAGTTTCAAATACTCTTCATCGCTAAAATACTTTTTTAATTGATTTAATAAAGCTCTGATTTTTCTAACTGCAACTCTATAATCATGTAAAAATTCAGAGTCTATATTTTTTTTCACTCCATTTTCATTCAGTTCCATGACAGAAAGTAATTGTTGTGAGATTTTTTTAAAACACTCTTTTGGTTTCATGTTTGGAAAAATTTTAGGTTTTGGAGCTGGATTATAAAAATTTGTATCTATATTCAGTCTATTTAAAATTAGTTCAAATAGATTTTTATTTATAATCTCTAACTTTTTATTTTCGCAAAAACTAACCATTTTTGATAAAGGTTTTTCATACCCTTTTAGTGGTTTTATAACTAAAAATGTTCCTATTAATATAGCCTCTTTGTCTATATTACCATAGATATTTTTTATATCAACTCTAAGTGTAGTTTTTTGTAAATCATCTTTTATTTCAACATGTTTTAATTTTGTTGTAATTGAAAATTTTTTGCTCAATGTTCTTGGATAGATAATTTTTTGGATATTAAATGTAAAATCCAGTTTATCTATATCTAATGTATTTAATATAGAAGCTATTTTTGCATGTTTAGATTCTATTTGAGTTTCTGTTTGCATATTTGATATAAAAATTACACCATTTTTATACTCAAATATAACCCCTTTATCATATAAAAGCCATTCAAATGTATCAAAATAACTAGATTCTTCTGTAATCTCATCAGATAATGTAAGATTAAAACTTTCAGATAACTCTTTTAGCAGTTCAAAACTGTTTATATTTGTTATATCATATCGAATGAGATGTAAATTTTGCATTTTTATGTCTCGCTTATTTTTAGTTTTATTGTAAATTTAGCTCCACCATTCTCATTTTTTCCACTTATTTCACCATCCATGTTTTCAATAATTGTTTTTGCGATTGTAAGTCCAATGCCTGTACCTTTTTCGCCTTTTGTACTGTTATATGGTTCAAATAATTTATCTAATACTTGTTGTTTTATACCACCAGCATAATCTTGTACATGAACATATATAAAGTTATTTATATTTTCAATGTTTATATCAATATTTGAAATTTCGCTTTTTGATAATAAGCCACTCTCTCTAAGACCGATATAGGCATCTTTTGCATTATTTACAAGATTTAAAACAACTTGCTTGAACTCATTTGGGTAACCAAATGTCATTGTATTTGAATTTTCTTGAATGGTTAAATTTACAGAGATAGAATTTGATTTAAATTGTGTTTTTAATAGATGGAGAATATTTTTAATACCCATGACAACATCAAATGCAATTTTTTCTTTTGATGGTCTGAAAAAGTTTCTAAAATCTTCTATTGTATCATTCATGAACTCTAACTGTTTTTGCATTTTTTTTATAAATGTTTTTTTATAATCATCATCAAGTTCTCCAAGTTCATCAAGCTCTTCAAAATCTTGAGACATTAAAAAAAGTACATTTAATGGCTGTTTCCACTGATGAGCTATTGCTGCTATCATCTCACCCATTGAAGCCATTTTTGATTGTTGCACAAGCAGCTTTTCTTGTTTCTCTTTCTCTTCTTGAAGTAGAGTCTGTTCTGTTATATCATGAAGGC
>JACAEZ010000065.1 GCA_013388565.1 Campylobacterales bacterium
ACTTTTTTGAAGGCGTAGTCTGTTTTTACGTCTAAAAATCTCATGGGTTTTTCTTTGTTTGTGTTTGTTATTTATTGAGTGTATTTTAACATGATTAAAAAAAGAAGGTATTTGAAGTTTTGTTTTTTATGAATTTTTGTTAAATTTGGTTTTTTTATAAATGTTTTGAAGTAATCAAAATAATATTATTGCAAACCATTTTTCTTTTAATTTAAACTCTTTTTTGTATAATAAAAGAAAATTACAAATAAAGGAAATCGTATGAAAATAGCACTAATCCAACAAAAATTTCATGCAACAAAACAAACAACACTTGAGACGACTGCTTACATGATAAAAGAAGCTGCTCAAAATGGGGCGGAACTTGTATGTTTGCAAGAGTTGCATACTAATAAATATTTTTGTCAAAGTGAGAATGCAAATTTTTTTGATTTAGGTGAACATTTTGCTGACGAGGTTTTGTATTTTAGTAATGTAGCTAAGGAAAATGGGGTTGTTTTAGTAACATCTTTGTTTGAAAAAAGGGGTGCTGGACTTTATCACAATACTGCTGTTGTGTTTGAAAAAGATGGTAGAGTTGCTGGGAAATATCGAAAAATGCACATTCCAGATGACCCTGGGTTTTATGAAAAGTTTTATTTTACTCCAGGGGATATGGGGTTTAAGCCAATAGAAACAAGTGTTGGTAAACTTGGTGTTTTAGTTTGTTGGGACCAGTGGTATCCAGAGGGGGCTAGACTTATGGCATTGAGTGGAGCTGAAATACTTATTTATCCAACGGCGATTGGGTGGTTTGATGGTGATAGTGTCGAGGAAAAAACTAGACAACTTGATGCATGGATTACTATTCAAAGAGGTCATGCAGTGGCAAATGGGTTACCTGTTGTGGCGATAAATAGAGTTGGGTTTGAAAAAGATTGTTCTGGTGTTTTAGATGGGATTAGATTTTGGGGAAATAGTTTTGTGGCTGGTCCTCAAGGTGAGATGTTGATTTCTGGTGATAATGAAAATGAAGAGATAATTTTTTGTGAAATCGATAAACAACGAACAGAGGATGTTAGACGAATTTGGCCATTTTTGAGAGATAGAAGAATTGAGTGTTATGATGGATTGTTGAAAAGATATATTGATTAAAGGAATTATTGTGAAAGATTTGAAGGTGTTAATTGTTGCAAGTGAGTGTGTACCATTTGCAAAAACAGGCGGATTAGCTGATGTTGTTGGGACTTTGCCAAAATATCTTAAAAAGGCTGGTGTTGATGTTAGAGTTGTAATTCCTAGATATTATAAGATAGATAGAACAAAACTTACAAAACATCATGAACCTCTTGGTGTAAATATGGGTACAATCGGAGAACAGTGGTGTGGTGTTTATGAGGGAGTTTTGCCAAATAGTGATGTGCCAATTTATTTTTTAGACCATGAAAACTATTTTGGAAGAGAAAATTTATACACAGAACATCATGGAGAGGGTTTTTTGGATAATGACAATAGATTTGTATTTTTATCAAAAGCCTCATTTATACTTTGTAAAATGTTAAATTTTCAACCAGATATTATTCATACTAACGATTGGCATAGTGCTATCATGACGGTTTTATTAAACACTCTTTACAAAGATGACCCATTTTTTTCAAAAACTGCTTCTGTTTTGACTATTCATAATATGCAATATCAAGGGATTTTTTACAAAGGTATCATGGATGTACTTGGTATTGATTGGAAACATTTTAACTATTTAGAGCTTGAATTTAAAGATTGTGTAAACTTTTTAAAAGGTGGTATATATCATGCAAATGCGATAAATAGTGTAAGTGAAGGGTATGTAAGAGAGATACAAACTAGCGAATATGGATATGAACTTGATGGTGTTATCAGAGATAGATTTGATTCTTTATATGGAATACTCAATGGGTGTGATTATGATGAGTGGAACCCTAAAAAAGATAAATATATTGCACAAAACTACTCACGAAAAAATCTTGATGGTAAAAAAGTTTGCAAAGAGGATTTGCAAAAAACATTTAATTTACCTATTAGAGATGATGTACCGATTATCGGCATGGTGACGAGACTAGTTCATCAAAAAGGGATTGATGTTGTAGCGGAAGCGATTGAAAATATTTTATCATTAGATGTACAGATGGTTTTAGTTGGAAACGGTGAAGTTTGGGCTCACTTTTACTTTGGTGATATAATGGCTAGATACCCTCATAAATTTGCGTGTTTCATTGGCTACAATGAAGCATTAGCCCATAAAGTCGAAGCTGGAAGTGATTTTTTCTTGATGCCATCAAGATTTGAACCATGTGGATTAAATCAAATGTACTCACTTAAATATGGTACAGTTCCGATAGTTCGAGCAACAGGTGGGCTTGATGATACAGTTGTAAATTTTGATGAAAAAAAATTAAAAGGGACAGGTTTTAAATTTTATCAATTAGATAGTAATTCACTTTATAATACAGTAGGTTGGGCAGTTTATACATACTATAACAATAAAAAAGGTATGGAAAAACTAATAAATAGAGGCATGAAACAAAAATTTACTTGGGAAGAGTCTGCACAAAAGTATATAGATTTGTATCATGATGCTATAAATAAAAAATTCGAGAGTTGATTTATTCATGTGTTATTAGAATGGAGTGTTGCCAAATTTTGCAGAACCACCAAAAAGGTAATTCAAAAAATTTAGCAAAGCTCCAATGCTATAATGATTGTTATTAATTTGATGAATTCTATTGCAAAATTTTGGATTATATGACTTTGTTTAATGTTGTATAATCCCACTTTAAAAATTTGTATTAAATCCAACGATAAAACTTCTTGGTGCTGATACAAAATATGTCGGAGTATCTTCTAACATATCTGCACTAGAGATTGATGAGATATACTTTTTATCAAGTAGATTTTTTACCTCAATAAATAGTTTTTAACTGTTTGAAAAGATTGTTTTGAAACTATATTCATGTCTTGTGTCGATGTTTGTATAGCCTTTTACTTTTTGATTGTTTTCAATATCGCCAAATTGTGAGCCAACAGTTTTTAGCATAATCGAGTGTGAAAAGCTATCATGATGATATATCGCACCGCTTTTTACGATAACTTTTGGAGTCTCTGGAATGGTATTGTTTTTAATATCAAACAGTTTATTTTGATAAACAAGAGTGTTTTTGATTGAACTTTTTTGAATTGATGGGTTGAAAAATAGTAAAAAATTATCAAATGGTTCAAAACTGCTTATTAGATTTATTCCATAAACCTCTGCTTCACCTACATTTTGCAAGATGTTTGCCTTAAAATCGCTATTATAAACAGATGATAAAACATTGTCATGAAGAGCATAAAATGTAGAGAGTGAAAGCTCACCGTTTGAAAACTGTTTTTTAATCCCAAAATCAGACATGTTTGATGTCTCTTATATCCCATGATTTAAAAATGTCATTTAGTGTTTTGCCACTATTTAAAATATTATCTTGGATACCATTTTTATTTGCTGAATATTGGGCGAAAAATGAGTATCTATAAGGTCGTTGAAATGTTTTTGAGTATTTAAAAAAGAGTTCTGTACTAAAATCTAAAGTGTATCTAATGCCAAATGATGGGAGTAAAATGTTGTATGTTGTATCATCTATCACACCACCAGCAACCACTTTTCCATGATTTATAGCATCATTAAAATTTGAAAATTTATTACTATTTTCAAAAAGTCTATTTCCTGCTTCTAGGTATCTTACATATTTCAAACCACCTTCAAATTTGAAATATTCACTCATGTAGCTACTACTGATATAAGGCGATATAACAGATGATGCACCGTCATTTTCGTTTAGCCATTTCCACCCTTGATCTGTTCTTTGGGGAGTTGTAGATACTTTTTGTACATATTTATCAAGCCATGAAAGCTCACCCCAAAGCCCACTTTCAATATCAAATTGATTGAGTTGCATAGTGTTACTTAAAATCACTCCAACTCTTTTACCATCAACTGTAGCCCTTCCATCACCTTCATGAGCTATTTCTAAAGTTTTTGAAGCATAAAACTTTGCTTTACAATCACTGTTAAAACAATCAAAACCTTTACCTATTTGAAACTCATCATAGCTATTATCCTCTTTCCAATAGTCATAAAAATTTGCTTTTGTGTTATCTGTGTTTTGATAATCTAGTTTGTAGTTTTTGCTTAAATCTAAGCTCTCTTTGTGGCTTAAACCTTTAAAACTATGCGATGTTTGAGTATTGTGAATGAAGTAGCTATCAAGTTTTTGTTTGTCGTTTTGAAAACCAACTGCGATATTGTTTTGCTCCCCCAAATCGCCATATCTTTTCCATTTTGAACTGTTGCTTTGACTAGTTGAGATAAAGATTTTATTACTCTCATCAATAGGGGTATCAACTCTTAAAAATGCTTTATAAAAGTTGTCACTTCCGCCACTTACAGAAAAATTGGTTGAAAATTTGTCGCTAATTGGCGAAAATTTTAAATTTACAACACCACCTTTATTTCCAACACCAACACCAGATTTAGAGCTTATTGCTCCAGAATACTTTTCGATATATGAAAAATTTTCCAAATCGTAAATATTTTCTCTAGCACCTATTGGTCGAATAGAGTAATTTGGCACATCTTCTAAATTGACACTTAAAAAGTTAGAATCTATTCCTCTATCTCTGCCGTTTAATTTGCTAAGTCCAAAAGCATCTTTTTTTTTCGCTAACAAATAAACTATCAAGTTCTAAAACAGAGTAGATTGAATTTTTTGCACCGTTTGAAAAATTTTCTATCACTTTTTGAGAAAAAATTGTTTTCTCTTTAAGCGGTTCGTCTGATTTTGATAAAAAATCAAGTGGTTTATCTTCAACTACAACTGTTTTTAAATTTTCACCAAATAGATTTAAAGATAAAATCAAAACTAGTAAAAGATGTTTTTTATTCATGAAAAACCCCTTTTTATCGTGTAATTTGTTACGAATAGTATTTAAGTAATACTTAAATAAATCTAAAATTTTTAAAAAGTGTTACTGTTTTGAAATAAAAACTAAAATTTAAGCAAAAAAATTTTAGTTCGGTTAAGCTTTTTTGTTATAATTTGACAAATTTTAAATTAAGGATTTGAATATGGCAGTTACACATTTTAAAGGTCAAGATGTTGAACTTAGCGGGATTGAACTAAATGTTGGAGATATGGCTCCTGTTGTAAAGCTTATAAATAGTGAGTTAAAAGAGGTAGAAGTTGGTGGAAAAAAAGATAAATCTCAACTTTTAATCGTTGTGCCTAGCCTTGATACAGATACTTGTAGAGCGGAAACAAAACGGTTTAATCAAGAGGTGGCGATGCTTGATATGGCTGACATTTTTGTAATATCTCAAGATTTACCATTTGCACAAAAGAAATTTTGTGTGAGTGAGGGGATTGATAATTTGATGATTTTGTCTGATTATATTGATAAAGAGTTTGGTAAAAATTATGGTGTTTTGATGGCAAATTCACCACTTAAAGGGCTTTTATGCAGAGCTATTTTTATCGTAAATGAGTATGGAGTAGTCTCTTATAAAGAGATAGTGCCAGAGGTGACTGAAGAGCCAAATTATGAAAGAATTTTAGAAGCTATTAAAGATACAAGAGTTTAAAAACTACAATTTTGAAATATTGATTAAAAGATGGTTATTTTTTAATCAATATATTTATAATAAAAAATAAAAAAAAATGTTACAATGCCAAACATTAAACTAAAAAAAGGAGCTTTAAGCTATGGATAAAGTTAAAGAGTTTTTCAGAAAATGCGAAGAAAATAGAATTGAGTTTGTTGATTTCAGATTTACAGACATGAAAGGTACTTGGCATCATGTATCTTATGATATTGCTGCTATAAGTGAAGAGTCTTTTAAAATGGGTTTACCATTTGATGGTAGTTCTATTCCAAAATGGCAACCAATCAATAGGTCAGATATGCTTTTATTTCCAGAAGCTGGAACAGAGTTTATTGACCCATTTACTGCGGACCCAACAATCGTAGTTATCTGTGATGTTTATGATATTTATAAAAATCAAGCTTATGAAAAATGTCCTAGAAGTATCGCTAAAAAAGCACTAAAATATCTTGAAGATGCAAAAATTGGTGATGTTGCATTTTTTGGACCAGAAAATGAGTTCTTTGTATTTGATGATGTAAAAGTAAAAGATAGCATTAACTGCCAATATTATGAAGTTGATACTGTTGAGGGTGCTTGGAATTCACATGCATCTTATCCAGATGGTTTCAATTCAGGTCATAGACCAGGTACAAAAGGTGGTTACTTCCCAGTTCAACCAGTTGATACACAAGTTGATTTAAGAGCTGAAATGGTGAAAGTTTTAAAAGATGTAGGTCTTGAAACATTCGTTGTTCATCATGAAGTTGCACAAGGTCAAGGTGAAATTGGTGTAAAATTTGGTACATTGATAGAAGCTGCTGATAATGTTCAAAAATTAAAATATGTTATTAAAAATGTAGCTCATATGAATGGTAAAACTGCAACATTTATGCCAAAACCACTTTATGGTGATAATGGTAATGGTATGCACACTCATATCTCTATTTGGAAAGATGGTCATAACACATTTGCAGGTGATAAATATGAAGGTTTAAGTGATACTGCTTTATATTTCATTGGTGGTGTTTTAAAACATGCTAGAAGTATAGCTGCATTTACAAATGCTTCTACAAACTCTTATAAAAGACTTATGCCAGGATTTGAAGCTCCATCTATTTTAGCATACTCTGCGCAAAACAGAAGTGCAAGTGTTAGAATACCATATGGTGCTACAACAAAAGCAAAAAGAGTAGAATTTAGATTTCCAGATAGTTCATCATGCCCATATTTAGCATTTGCTGCACTTTTAATGGCTGGAATTGATGGTATAAAAAATCAATATCATCCAGGTGAAGCTATGGATATGGATTTATTTGAATTAACACTTGATGAAATTAGAGAAAAAGGTATCATTCAAATGCCACATACTCTAAGAGGTGCTATGGAGTCTATGATTAGAGATAATGATTATTTAAAATCTGGTGATGTATTTACACCTGACTTTTTAACTACTTATCAACATTACAAATTTGAAACAGAAATTTGGCCATGGGAAGGCAGACCACACCCATTTGAGTTTATTACAACTTACTCTTGCTAATTTATTTTACTTAAAAGTCGGTTTTTTCCGACTTTTAAACCATCATGAAACAACTTATCACTTTTATAGAAAACTACTTTTACTATCCAACACCTATTCATAAACTTTTATCACTTTTATTACTTCCATTAACTACGATTTACATGTTAATTATACTTTTAAAGAAAAAATTTGCTAAACCTATTGATTATGGCATTCCTATAATAAGTGTAGGAAACATCATAATTGGTGGAAGTGGTAAAACACCATTTGTAATCTCTTTGGCAAAAAGATATAAAAATAGTTGCATAATCTTACGAGGCTATAAACGAAAATCAAAAGGCTTAATAGTAGTAAGTAACAATGGCAATATAGAGTGCGATGTGAATATAAGTGGTGATGAAGCCATGGAGTATGCTTTAAAAGTACCAACCTCATCAGTTATAGTAAGCGAAGATAGAACAGTAGCCATTCAAAAAGCAAAAGAGATAGGTTGCAAAATGGTACTATTAGATGATGGACATTCAAAATATAACATTCAAAAGTTTGATATTTTGCTAAAATCAAATGTAGAGCCAAAAAACAGATTTTGTATTCCATCAGGTCCATTTAGAGAACCATACAATCAATATAATAATGCCAATTTAGTAGCAATAGAAGATTGTGATTATAAAAGAGTTGTAACAATTGATGACATTCATGAAAACATGGTATTTATTACAGCAATCGCAAACCCAAAACGAATATTTAAATATTTACCCAAAAATATTAAAATATATACCTACGAAGACCACCACTTTTTTACAAAAGATGAGATAGCTACTATATTAAAAGAGAGTCAAACAGATACAATATTAACTACATTCAAAGATTTTGTGAAAATTAAAGAGTTTGGATTTAAAATATGTTTGATAAATTTAGAACTAGAGATTAATCAACATATATTAAATCAATGCGATGAATATATAAATCAATACATAGGAGATAACAATTACAATTTTAATAACAGGAGCTAGTAGCGGTATTGGTGCCAAACTAGCAAAACATTATGCAAAAATTGCAACAAATTTAATATTAGTTGCTAGAGATGAACAACGATTAAAACAGTTGAAAGATGAGTTAGACAGTTATTGTCATGTTGAAATATTTAGTATAGATTTGTCAAATCTTTTTGATGTAAAAAATAGATTTTTACAAATTAAAGAGTGTCATGAAAGCTTTGATTTGATTATATTAAATGCAGGAGTATCTTTAGGACACAACAAAGAGATTACAGATTTTGAAGAAAATTTAACACTATTAAACACAAATTTTACATCAAATATGCTAATTATAGATTTGCTACTTCCAAAATTGGCAAAAAATTCAAAAATAGTCTTTATATCATCATTAGCCAGTTATATAACAATGCCATCTTCAATAGCATATTCAACATCAAAACGAGCCATGAACAGCTATGCAGAAGGGTTAAGAAATGCACTATACAAAAAAGATATTCATGTAATAAATATAAAACCAGGTTTTGTTGACACACCACTTACGAAAAAAAATAGTTTTAAAATGCCATTTTTTATGGATTTAGATACAGCCATAAAAAAAATAGTTTATGCAATTGATACAAATAAAAAAGAGTACTCCTTTCCAAAAATGTTTTATCTAATTATAAAAATCATCTCTTTACTACCTGCTACACTAAAAGACAAAGCCATCAGATATGCAAACTTTAAAAAACAGTAAACAAAAAGGGGCTTTTTCTGAAGAACAAGCCATGAAATATTTAGAAGAAAAAGGCTTTTTAATAGTTGATAGAAATTTTTATACAAAATTTGGTGAAATTGATATTATTGCATCAAAAGAGAACATCTTACACTTTATAGAGGTTAAAAGTGGCATAAATTTTGAACCAATTTTCAATATAACACCAACAAAAATCTCAAGATTGATAAAAACCGCACAAATATATATACTAAAAAACAGTCTAAATCTAACATACTCTTTTGATGCAATCATTATAAAAAATCATGAAATAGAGTTTTATGAAAATATTACTATGTAATAATTTTACTAATTTGCAATCTAGTAGTAAATAGATAATGGAGTGCAATATACGATATGTGGTTGACAGAATACTTTTAAACTATTAAAAAAAGAGAATAAAAGATAAAATAAGAGTAAAAATAGGAGATTTTCATGAATATTAAAATTCCAAAACCAAAACAAATTATTTTTTTTGGTGGTACTGCTATTTTATATAAGCTTTGTTTAGAGACTTTAAACCTAAATATAAAACCAATGGTTATAACTGCAAAAAGGTTACTTGAAGAGAGTTTTTTTGAGTTTGAAAACAAAACTTTAAAAGAGTTACTTTTAGATAAGCAAATAGAATTTTATGAATGTAGAGATATTAACAGTTTTTCAAAGTTATCTCAAATTGTAAATAGTCATACTATAGGTATTGGACTTGGTGAAACATACACATTTACAAAAACTACAATAGCCCTATTTAACAACAATCTATTTGATTTCATGACAATAAATTTGCCAAAATATCGAGGAGGAGCCCACTTTAGTTGGCAAATTTTAAGAGGCTCTAAAATAGGGGCTTGGAATATTCAGCTTATAAATGAAGAGATGATACCAGCAGTTTATGACAGTGGTGCAATTATAAAAACACATCAATATATAATCCCTCAAAGTGCAAGAATTCCAAAAGATTATTTTGAAATTTCTGATATTGAGTGTCTGAAATTATTTCATGAATTTATTAATGATATAAAAAATGGTATAGATTTTAAGCTATCTTTTTTGCAAGAAAATTTCAGTTCATACTTTCCACGACTTTTTACACCAATTCATGGAGCTATAAATTGGCAACAATCTATGGATGAAATAGAGCGATTTATAAATGCTTTTGATGAGCCATATATTGGGGCTTGGAGCTATGTGAATAATCAAAAAGTACATTTAAAATCTGTTTTAAAAGATGTAAGTGAAGGAAGTTTTCATCCTTTTATGAGTGGGCTTATTTATAAAATTGATAAAAATAGTCTGTATGTTTGTGTAAAAGATGGAACATTGATAGTAAATAAAGTAGTCAATAGCAATCAAGAAGATATAAAAAAGTTTCTTAAAGTTGGTGAAAGATTTTTTACTCCAATTAGTGATATTGAAAAAGCTTTGAATTTTTCTTGTGAATATAATGATATTGGTGTTTTAATAACTATATAATACCTCAAATAGACCTGTTTCAAAATAAGGAGTTTTTCCAATATCTATTTTTATAAAATTACTTGGTGTATATGAAATTTATTATTTTTTATGTGCGAAAGGTGAGTTAATAATACCATCCCCAACTAAACACTACACC
>JACAEZ010000098.1 GCA_013388565.1 Campylobacterales bacterium
AAAAAAGATTGATGGAAAAAAGATAGTTTTTGCAATATACCAGTCAAATAATTTTGGAAATAATAAATATATAAAAGATATTTTTGAAAGTGAATACAAAGGTTTTTTAAAAGAGTATGAAATAGAATTTAGAATAGTTACAAAATCTGATTTGAAAGATGATGTAAAAATAAATGCCATATATCTTTTAGATATAGATGAAAATGCAGAATTTATAATAGACTATGCACAAACTAAGGAAATTTTAACATTTTGTTATCATGAAGTGGATATAAAAAAAGGGTGTTTATTTACATTGGAGATTACAAATAAACCAAGACCTGTTTTAAATATCTATAGTTTAAAAAAATCAAATATAAGTTTAGAACCTGCTTTTTTACAATTTGTAAAGGTATTTAATGAATAAAAATAGTTTAATATTTAAACTTTTTTCAATATTTTTGATTATGTTAGTGACTATTCCAGTGGCATTTTATCTATTTTTTGAAATAAATATGAAAAATATTGCATATGAGATGGAGCATGAAAAGGCTAGAAGCTTGACAAGTATGTTTAAAGGTAGTATTTCTGTAGCTTTAGATTTAAATTTGGGAGAAGATATTAGATTTTTAATAAAACAAGCCATGAGGTTAAATAATGATATTTTAAAAATTAATATTAAAAATGTAAATGGTGAAATAGTCGTTTCTGAACATGTTGAGAATTTTCAATCAATAGAGAGTATTAAAATAGTAGATGATATACATGATGAGATATTAAAGAAAAAAATAGGGTATATTGAACTTTACTACTCAATGAAATATTATAATCAAATGATGGAAGAGAGAAACTTGATGTTGCAAAATGTTGCGATTATGATATTTGTTTTACTTCTATTTTTTGTCTATTATTTAGAAGTAACATTAAATCCACTTTTGCAACTTATTAATAGTATATTAAGTTTTGATATAAAATCAAAAGTGAATAATATTAGAACTACAGATAGAAAAGATGAAATAGGTTTAATTCAAAATACTATTTCAAATGTTTTTGATAAATCAATAGAATATGCAGCTATTATTGAAGATTTAATAAGTGATTTGGAAGAGAGAGTAGAGGAGAGAACTGTTGAACTTAGAGAATCTGAACAACATTTTAAAGCACTATCTGAAAAATCTCTTACAGGAGTGTATCTGATTTTTGAAAATAAATTTATATATGTAAATAAAACATTGGCTGATACTTTAGGATATGCAGTTAGTGAAATAATTGGCAGGTCGCCATTTGAATTTATTTATAAAGAAGATATTGATAATTTAAAAATGACAATTAATAAAAAGTTAAACTATGAACCGCTAGAGCAGGGGTATCAAGCAAGAGCAGTAACAAGAAGTGGGGATACAATATATTTAAATATTTATAGTACAGTAGTAGATTATCATGGTGAAGTTGCACTACTTGGAAATACACTTGATATTACAGAAAAAATAAAAAATGAAAAAGATATAAAACTTTTATCAACAGCATTAGAACAAACAGCAGATACCGTGCTTATAACAGATAGAGAGGGAAATATAATATATGTAAATAAAGCATTTATTGAACAAACAGGTTTTACTAAAGATGAAGTAATTGATAAAAATCCAAAAATATTAAAATCAAACCAGATGGATGCTGATTTTTATAAAAATATGTGGGATATTATTTTAAATAAAGAGGTATTTAGAGGTGTATTTATAAATAAAAAGAAAAATGGTGATATATTCTATGAACAAAAAACAATATCTCCTATTTTAGGCTCTAATTTTGAGATAAACTATTTTGTTTCAAATGGTAAAGATATAACAGATTTGATAAAAATAGAAAATGATTTAAGAGATAAAAAAGATGAGTTGGAAAAGTTAAATATTGAACTTGAAAACAGAGTTCAAACAGCAATTAATGAACAAAAAAAACAACAAGAGCTATTAATTCAGCAAAGTAAATTAGCAGCAATTGGAGAGCTTATAGGAAATATTGCACATCAATGGAGACAGCCTTTAACACAAATTTCTGGTGCATTGATGAATATAGAGCTTAGAATGGAGCTAAATAGATTAGATAATAACTATTTAATTGAAAAAATAAAAGAGTCAAATATGTCATTAAACTATATGTCTAAAACTATTGATGATTTTAGAAACTTTTTTGCTCCAGATAAATCAGCAATTCTTTTTAGTTTAAATGGATGTCTTAAAAAATCATTAAAAATTTTGGAATCAACATTTAAAGCTAAAAATATAACTATTAATTTGATTGAATTAGATGAATGTAGTATATTTGGTTATAGTGGTGAATATTCACAAGTTATATTAAATATTTTGACAAATGCAAAAGATATATTTGAACAGCGAGAAATCAAAGATAGAGTAATAGTAATTGAATTAAAAAAAGATGATGATTGTTGTTTGTTATCCATAGAAGATAATGCTGGTGGTATTCATGTAGAACCTATTGATAAAATCTTTGAACCATATTTCAGCACAAAACATCAAACACAAGGAACAGGCATAGGACTTTATATGTCAAAAATTATTATAGAAAATAACATGAAAGGTAAATTATTAGTTGAAAATACAAACAATGGTGCTAAATTTATTATAAAAAATAGAGCCAATGAAAGTATATCAAATTAATTTAATTTAATATTAATTTTAATATACCTAATTCCGATTCTAACTAATATTTTATAAAATTAATCAAATCTAATAATATTTTTTATGGTTTAACTTTTGATATTACAATTTTAGTGGGCTTAGTTTGAAAAATGGAATGTAGTAATTCATACATATAAGCTTTTATAAATAAAAATTTATCGAACATAGGTTATTTTATCTAAAAAGTGCTAACAAAGTTTATAGATGTAGGTATTATGTAGTTTTTTAGTGACAACTAAGTAATTTAATACATATAAAAAAAATTGTTGTAAAATTATTTAATTTTTAAATGTTTAAAGGATTTGTGCATGACTTATAGTAATGCTGATATTTTATCTGTAGTTTTGGAGTTTTCTAAAAAGGTTTCAGAGATTAAAGATTATACTTTGCTTCAAGAGATGTTGGTTGATTATTCAAAAAGATTAACAAAGGCACAAAGGGCTACAGTTTGGTTTTGTGATGATTTGAATAAAACATTATGGAGTGGTGTGGCTGATGGTCTTTGTAATGAAAATATACCTATTTATAGTGGTATAGTAGAAGTTGTATAGGTGATGATTGTTCTACTATATCAAATGATATGCACAATGATAGTAGGTTTTATTTAACTATAGAAAAAAAGACAGGTTATGTAGCGAAAAATTGTATAGTTGTACCATTTAAAAATTCTCATGATGAAGTTATTGGGGCTTTGCAAATTTTGAATAAGAGTAATGGTAATGAAGATTTTACTCAAAAAGATTTAGAGCTGATAGAGTTTCTAGTAAGTTTTACTACAAATATTTTAAATTCACTTTTTTTAGATTTTCAGATAAATAAAATTTTTGAATATACTGCAAAAATATCAGATGAGACAGATACCGAAAAACTTTTAGTTATGCTTACTAATATGGGTAAAGATATATTAAAAGCTGATAGGGCTACTATTTGGTTGTATGATGAACAAAAAGATATATTGTGGACTAAGGTAGCTCATGGTGTTGATAGATTGGAAAATAGTTCTACTACTGGAATTGTTGGTGAAACATTTAAATTAAACAATACAATTATTTGTAATAATCCTTATGAAGATAGTAGGTTTAATAAGGAGATAGATGAAAAAACTGGTTATAAAACAAATAGTATTATAGCAATATCTTTAAAGGGGAGTGATAATAGAGTTATTGGTGTTTTTCAATGTATAAATAAAAAATCTAAAAAGAGTGAATTTTTGTACTCTGATATAACTAGAATTAAAATAATAGGTTCATATCTTGCAAATACATTGGAGAGAAGTAGTCTTTTGTATAAAAATGAATTTTTGGAAAAACGAGTTGCTGAAGAGATATCAAAAAGAGTCTCTCATGAAAGAATAATGATACAAAATTCTAAAATGGCTGAAATGGGTAATATGATGGAGGCTATCATTCATCAATGGAAACAGCCAATATCTGCTACCTCTTTTGTTTGTGATGTTTCAATTTCATTTATAAATGATAACTCTTTAACTTTAGATAGTGCTAAAAAGAATTTTCAGACAATATATAAAAATATAACATCATTAACAGATATTATAAATGATTTTAGAAACTTTTTTAAACCAGATAAAGAGAAAAAAGAGTTCTTTGTTGTAGAACTTTTAGAAAAAGTTGCTAAAGCTATGTCTCACCATTTGATGAGCAATTCTGCAGATTTAGAAATTCATGGTGATAAAAATTTGATGACAGTTGGTTATCCAAATGAGATAATGCATGTGGCAATAAATATTATAAATAATGCACTAGATGCTATAAGTTCAAATAAAAATTTAAATATAGAACGAGCATGTATTCTAATAAATGTGGAGAGGTATGATAGTTATATCGTCATATCTATAAGTGATAATGGTGGTGGAATACCTGATGAAATCATGAAAAATATGTTTCAAGCATATAACACATCAAAAGGTGAAAAAGGTACTGGAATTGGTTTAGTTCTTGCAAAGACAATTATAGAAGAACACCATAATGGGTTGATAGAAGCATTTAATATAAATGGTGGTGCAGAGTTTAAAATTACTTTGCCAATAGTAGAAATATAAATTGCATCTTTACTATTTGTATTTTCAATCTATATTTTTTAAATGCTAGTGTCCAGTAATCTGTGTCAACATTTAGATGGCTACAAAGAGTTATACAAAAATGTGAACTTATACCATTTAAAACAATAAATATATATTTTAAAACAGTTAGTATATTGAGTAAATTGCGATTTTGTCACTAATTTTAACTATATATTATTTGTTTTATTTTGTATAATAATTTTAAAAAATTTGTCTTGATTTTTTGTGCTGATATACTTATACTTAAAATCTTAGAACAGTTGATAGAATCAAAAAAATATTGTCAATAGAAATGAATACTTAGCAAATATCATTAATTTACTTAGAGTTTGTACTAAAAAATAATTAGGTTTTATGTGTGAAAGTTGAGTTAGTGATTATCTTTTATTAATTTTGAGATATTTAAATACATACAATCTACAAAAGTATCAACAAAATTGTCTTACAAAACTACAAAAATATGTATATATTTTAATCAATTTTATGTTTAAAATAATGTCTGGTTTAAAATATAAGTATTAATCAAATAAAAGTCCCTAAAATAGCCATTTTATAAAATTATCTATTGTATTACATATAAAAATAGCTCTACGGAATTTATCATGCAATTAGTTTGATGTAATTTATGAAATTTAAAAAAGGAGT
>JACAEZ010000056.1 GCA_013388565.1 Campylobacterales bacterium
TTGGGGTATAAAAACTACCAATTGGTTCAAAGATGGAAGATATATAATAGGAAAATCAATTATTTCAACTTTAAATTTAGGTGAAGAGTTGGATAATGTTCAAGAAAATTCACTTCTTATAAATAGAATAAAATCAATAAACATATTAACACAATAGTTTAATTAAACTCATTATTTTGCTTTGATATAATAAATTCTTTTAAAATATTATATCAAAGGCTCTATATATGGATACTTTTACTATCATGGTAGTTGCACTTGGTATCGCAGTAGGTATCAATATAATTGCAAAAAAACTACATATACCAGTTGTTATAGGATATATATTAACAGGTGTTACAATTTTATACACATTTAGTCTTCATGAAGCAGCAAAATCTAATACATTAACCCATATAGCAGAGTTTGGAATAGTTTTTTTAATGTTCATGATAGGATTAGAATTTTCAGCAGATAAAATTAAACAATTAAGAAGAGAAGTTTTGATTTTTGGTGTTTTACAAGTTGTTGTAAGTTTAATTCTATGTTTCATAATATGTCTATATTTATTTAATATTAATACTAAAACTTCGCTGATAGTAGCATCCGCACTAGCACTATCATCTACAGCTATAGTATTGAAAAGCTTTAATGAAACAAAAGAGATACATACACAATATGGTAAAAGTGTACTTGGAATTTTAATTTTTCAAGATATAGCAGTTATTCCTATACTCTTAATGATAACAATTATAAGCGATTCTTCAAAAGATATAAGTGAATTATTATTTCAAACATTTGTAAGTGCATGTGTTGTCTTATTTATACTATTTGTACCAGGGAAAAAATTAATATCTATATTTTTAAGATTTGCAGCAAATACAAAATTAGATGAAGTATTTGTCGCTTCTGTTTTGTTTATCGTTATGAGTACTTCACTACTAGTAAGTTTTTTTGGATTTTCGTACTCTCTTGGTGCATTTATTGCAGGTATGATTATCGCAGAGACAAAATATAAGTATAGAGTAGAATCAGACCTTGTACATTTTAGAGATTTATTATTAGGATTTTTCTTTATTACAGTTGGTATGCAGGTAAATTTGCAATTTTTATTTGCAAATATATTAAATATTGCTATTTTATTAATATCTGTTATGACTATCAAAACAGTTATCATATATCTATTATTGAGATTTTTTAAAGATGTTGAAAATTCACTTAAAAGTGCAATTTCTTTATCTCAAGTTGGTGAATTTTCATTTGCAATATTTGCACTATCTAGTACACATAATATAATTGACCAAAATATACAACAACTATTAATTTTAGTTGTAATCTTCTCAATGATACTTACACCATTTATTTTAAAAAACTTAAATTTTATAACATCATTTTTTATAAAAACAGATGAAGAAAACGAAAAATTAAATAGATATATTGCAGGTATTAGAAATCATGTTGTTATATGTGGATATGGCACATTTGGAAGTGAAATTGTAAAATATTTAAAAGGTCATGATATTAAATATATTGCTGTTGATTATAATTTAAAAAATGTAGAAATTGGTATTCAAAGAGGTGAAAATGTTTTTTATGGAGATGTGTCAAAAAAATCAATATTAGAAAAACTATATATAGAAGATAGTGTCGCAGTTGTTATTGCAGTTGATAATACAGATAAAATTAGAATTATATGTGAAAATATTTCAAGGCTATACCCAAATGTGAATATAATCGTTAAAATAAAAAGTGAAGAAGAGGCGCTATTAATAGATGATTTAAATATACATAAAATTATAAATGAAAAAAAAGAGATAGCTAAAATGTTGGCTCATGCAGCTTTATCATGTGAATACATGAGACTTAAATAATAACAATAGATTGTTTAGTTTTTTTAATTAAACTTATGTATAACTACTAAATTTTAAAATTGGAGTTTGATATATTTTTTGGTTCAAAGGTTCCTAAAGTAGATGTTGAAAAATATGAACAAAAAATTAAAGAGTTAGAAAAAGAGCTAAATTTTTATAAAGAGATTGCTTTATATTCTAACAAAGAGATGAAAGTTGTCGTTAAAAATGACAGAATTATCTTTAAAAATAGTTCTGTTGATAGTATTCAAGATATAGAAGCTGTAAAAGTCGAGTTATTAAAAAATCAAGATACAATTTTTGTAAAAGATTGCGAGGCAAATGTAAATAGAAAAGAGCTGAATGATGGATGTACATTATATATTTTTGAAAAAGTAGATATTACAAGTGGAAAAAGTGGAAGTAATTTAGTACACATGCATCAACAATCAATTCAAACAGCACTTCATCAAACTCAACATCTATTTTCAGATATGCTTGAAAGATTAAAAGAGATGGTAGCAGAATCTGAACAAACTGCAAAAGGCTCTACAGAAGGGTTGATGCTAGTAAATAAAATCTCAAAAGATATAGAAAATTTATACGAATATATGGCAAATGCGGTAAAAACAACAGAAACATTGGCAGAGAGAAGTAAAGAAATTTCAAGCGTTATATCATTGATAGAAGATATTGCAGACCAAACAAATCTTTTAGCACTAAATGCAGCAATAGAAGCAGCAAGAGCAGGAGAGCATGGACGAGGTTTTGCCGTTGTAGCTGATGAAGTTAGAAAATTGGCAGAAAGAACTCAAAAAGCAACAAAAGAGATAGCAATTGTAGTTCAGTCTGTTCAACAAGAGACTACAGAAATACAAAAAAGTACAGATGATATTAATCATATAGTTTCAAACACAAAAACAAATATTGACAATTTAAATACTCAATTAAATACTTTCCAAAAAAATGCAAATAGAGCAGTATTTCAAGTCATGAATATAAGCAATAATATATTTGCAAATTTGGCAAAAATAGACCATGTTGTGTATAAAAATAATGTATATGCACTAATTTTTGGAGAAAAAGACTCTTTCAAAGCAACATCTCACAAAGAGTGTAGGCTTGGTAAATGGTACAATGATGGTGTTGGTAAAGAACAGTTTTCAAATACAAAAGCATATGCTAAACTTGACCAACCACACTCTATTGTTCATAATGAAGCAAATGCTTTGGCTATAGATTGTGGTGGTACAAAACAGACATGTAGTAGAAAAGATATAGAAGATAGAGTTACAAAAATAGAAGCAGCAAGTGTAGATGTATTTAAATATTTAGATGAAATGGTTGAAGAAAAAGCTAAAGAGTTGATGAATAATGCTAGAGTAAAA
>JACAEZ010000057.1 GCA_013388565.1 Campylobacterales bacterium
ATTCCCAATTATCTTCAACAAATCTAATATCATGAAGCTTTGTATCAAGCCCTAAAAACTCCAAACTTTTCAGATAAAGCTCTTGAATATTATCAGGACTAGGTTTTATTAAAACTTGAAATTGGTAATAACTTCCCAATCTATTTGGATTTTCGCCATATCTACCATCAGTTGGTCTTCGACTAGGTGCTGTGTAAGCCACTCGCCATGGTGTTGAGTCTAAACTTCTAAGTAAAGTTGCTGGATGAAATGTACCAGCTCCAGCTGGAAAATCGTATGGTTGGACGATGTTGCACCCAACATTTGCCCAATATTGTTGTAGTTTAAGCAGTAATTCACTAAATGTTAGCATTAAGTTTTCCTTTTAAATATTTTTCATGCAGATAATATCACCCACATTTTTATTGATGTGAGTGGCTACGATATTACATTTTACTTTAAATAAAAAATAGATTTTTTTATCTTTGTAGCTTTCCAGTGTTTCAAAATTTCCCATCCCTTTTGAGATGACAAAATCACAATCTTCAAACAATTTCAAAAACTTATCAGTTGATTTTTCAAATATAAACCCTGGGCTATCAACACCACTATCAACAACCTCTGCAAACTCTTCATGACCACATTTTAGGGCTTCATGATATGTTATATCGTTGATAATTGGTTTTGACCTTGTGGCATAGAATATTTTGCAAGTTGGATTTATTGATTTTATCGTTTTTAATAAAATATTGTCAAATATATTTTCACCAGCATTATCTGCTAGATAAACAATCTTTTTTGCTATTAAAATATCATTTTTAAGCTCTTCATGATTATCTATTTCAAAATTGTTTGAAAATATTTTTGAAATCTCTTCATCTAAACAAAAATTTGTAGGAGTCGCCAAATCTAGCACATTTCCAGCAATTGAGGCTTTTATCGCAAAAAGCAACTTATCGTTCGCATTTTGTACTATATCTTTTGTGTATTCAAATAGAGTTTTGGCTTTAATAATTGCTAGTTCTTTTTGAGTTGAGTATAAATCTTCGATATTTAAAATTTTTGAAATTTTTTGATATACAAATGAGGCGACATACGGAGGGGTTTGGTCAAATTTCATCTCTTTTACAAAAGAGGCAATCTCATCTAGCACCTCTTTTGTTTTATCTTCGTCAATATTTAATGTTTTACATACATTTAAAGTTTGATTTAAAATACATAAAATACATTCGTTTGTTAGCTTCATGGAGCTATTTCGCAGAGTTTTCTATAGCTTTACCCCACATAAGCTTATATTTTCGTTTCAAAAATTCTATCTCTTCATTTGCTCGTTTGAGCTGTTCGGTTAGTGCATCTATCGTTTTTCTATCTTGTTCGTACAAATCTTGCATAGAGTAAAGAGCCTCTTTTAAAAACTCATTTTCACCTTTTAAGTGTGTCAAGGTTTCATCTTTTGCATCCATGACTTTTTCATGGAGGTTTAAGATAGTGCCGATAGTTTTTTCTATAAAATTTGAGCCAACTAAGTGATTTTCTTCAACAACTACATTCGCTCCATTTGGTATCAAAGCATTTGTACTTGCACTAACTTCAACCAATAGTTGTCCACTCTCCTCTTTAGCTATCACCTTACCCTCTTCTATAAACCTCTGTACAATATCCTCTTTAAGATGTACCAATTTGCAGAATTCACCAATTGTAAGCCATGTTTGCATCAGATTTCCCTTGTTTTTAAATAATTACTTCTATCTCTTTTGAGTCTGATTCAACTTTTTTAGCTTTAGCTATTCTATCTTCTTTTAGTTTTACTGCAAGTTCACTATCTGTTATAGATAAAATCTGCATAGCCAAATATGCACTATTTATTGCTCCAGCCTTTCCGATAGCTACAGTAGCAACAGGCATACCACCTGGCATTTGAACAGTCGAATAAAGAGCATCCATGCCATTTAATGAACCAGATTCCATAGGTACACCAATAACAGGTTTTGTCGTAGTAGCAGCCAATGCTCCAGCCAAATGTGCTGCCATTCCAGCTGCTGCGATGAACACTTTTGCACCTTTGTTTTCTGCATTTTTTACATAATCTTTTGTTCTTTCAGGACTTCTGTGAGCAGAAGAGATGATTAGTTCATATCCAACACCAAATTTTTCAAGTGTTTTTGCACACTCTTTCATGACATCATAATCGCTTTTACTTCCTATTATTATAGAGACAAAATCCATTTGAATACTCCAATTTTAAAATGTGTTAAAATGATACTAAATCGTAAATGAAAAATTAATAAATTATTTTACAGGAATATAAGCATACCCTCTATTTTGCCACTCTATTAATGCACTCGTAGATGAGTAAACAACCTCTGCGAAGTTATACATAGCATTTTTAGAAATCTCTCGTTTTTCAAGTCCAAGTCCACAAAGTTCAAACTTTACATTATATAAATCAACTAAACTTTTCAACCTTCTTTCAAGATTTTCTTGCATCAATCGCAAAGTTGTATCATTTTTATATGGTGAATGAGACAACTCTTTTGTAAAGAATTTATAAGCATCCCCACTTACAACAACTACAACTTTTAGTGATTTTATTTGAGAAGAAAACATCTCATAATGTGCTGGTATTGATTTTAATAATTTATTTTCAAATACCTCAATATCACCTGTACTCAAATCCATAACCATTTTTAGGTTATTTGTACTGTTTTCTTGTATATTTCTAACCTCTACAACCTCTGCAAATGAGAGTGTTAAAAGAGAAATAATTACAAATATAAACTTTTTCATGAAACCCCCTTTTATTTTAGTGATGAAAACCAATAATATAGTAAGTGTTTTTATTTTCAACTTTTTGAAGTGTAACTTTATACTTTTCTGCCCACTTTTTTATATAATCATTTACAAAATCAATGGCTTCAACCTTATCTTCTTCATTTTTAATTTTTAAATAAGGCTTTGTACTCGAAATAGCTATAAAAGCATTCATTGTTTTTAAATGTTCATGTAAATCAATAATATGTTTAGCAATTTTCTCAAACTCTCCCGTATTTTGCTTAACAAGCTCAAGCTCTTTCAAACTTCCTTCATTTACATTATATCCAAGTCTTGTCAAAAACTCTTCATTTGTAACATTTGTCATGAAACTCCTTTATAATATTTTTTTATATTCAACAATTTTATAAAAAATAGTGTTAAGTGTTGGTTAATATAATAATAAAATCAATTAAAAATAAAGTAAATAATTTTATATAAATCTACATATCATAACATTAAACCAAAATTTTACAATATAATTAATCAAAATAGTACCAATTATTACAGCATTGGCACTATTTAAATAAACTCTAATTACAAAATTTTGGTTTAATTATAAAATAAAATTTTCTAAAGTTTATTTTAAACTATTTTTAAATTGATTTAGTGGTTTATTATATTTTTTTTGATATAAATCAATATAAAAACATTTTATGGAAGTGATTGTGGAAAACATAAAACCTAAAAGAGATAAATTTAATTTAAAACTTCTTTATGTTGAAGATGAAGAGACTATACGAGAACAGCTTGTATTTTTACTTCAACGAAGAGTATCTGACTTGGTTGTCGCTACAAATGGTAAAGAGGGACTTGACAAATTCAAAGATTATCGACCTGATATTGTAGTAACTGATATTAGAATGCCTTTCATGGATGGGCTTGAAATGTCAAAAAATATAAGAGAGATAGACAAAGATGTAGTTATTATTATTACAACTGCACATAGTGAAACAGAGTATTTTTTAAATGCTATTGATATTGGTGTCGATAAATTTTTAATAAAACCTATCAGAAAACAAAATCTTGATGAGAGTTTGGCTAAATTTGCAAAAGATATTGAGATAAAAAAAGAGTTTCAATCTCAACAACTTAAAATTCAAACTCTTTTAAACTTCATAGATGATATTATAATTGTAACTGACGGAAAAACAATTACTGATTCTAACTATAAATTTTTAAACTTTTTTGGTTATAACACTTTATCTGAATTTTTAAAAGATTATTCATGTATTTGCGACAGATTTGTAGAAGATAGTGAATATTTACAAAAAGATATTAATGGAAAAAATTGGCTTGAATTTGTAGTTGAAAATCAATCACAAACACATAAAGTAAAACTATATGATAATGGAAATCAACAAGATAAAATATTTATTATAAAAGCTGTAAAACTCCCTATTGAAAATAGCAAAGAGTATATTGTCTCTTTTATTGATATTACAAACATAGAGCTTGAAAGTAAAAATTATCAAGCAATGGCTTCAACAGACCATTTAACAAAAATATATAATAGATATAAATTTAATAAAGCTTTGAATGTAGAGATAGAAAGAGCTAAAGAGTTGGAACAAGATTTATGTTTAATTATTTTTGATATTGACTATTTTAAAAAGATAAATGATACATATGGTCATCAAATAGGCGATAAAGTGTTAGTATCTTTAACAGAGTTGGTATCTAAAAATATAAGACAAAATGATTTATTCGCTAGATGGGGCGGTGAAGAGTTTATGCTTATTATGCCTAGTTGTGATGAAGAACATGCAAAAATATTGGCTGAAAAACTTAGAAAACTTATTGAAACAAATGATTTTGAAAAGGTTGGGCAAGTTACATGTAGTTTTGGTGTTATCTTATATAATGGTAAAGAGAGTATAGACGATCTAATTAAAAAGGCAGATATTGCTCTATATAAAGCTAAACAAAATGGTAGAAATAGAGTAGAAGTTTTTTAAACTTTCTATTTTTACCTAACTTTTTAAATTTCTACTTTCACAAATAATAAATTATTACACTTTATATAACTTAATAGCTTTTAACATAAATAGATTAAAGGTATCTCATGAACAATATTTTTGAACCAAAACTTTTTAGTATGATTAAAAATAGAGATTATAAAAAAGAGTACTTGGTTGATGATTTTTTAGCTGGACTTACTGTTGCTATTGTAGCACTTCCTTTGGCTATGGCATTTGCTATTGCAAGTGGTGTAAGCCCTGAAAAGGGGATTTATACTGCAATAGTGGCTGGTATTTTGATGTCTGTTTTTGGTGGTAGCAAGTTTGCAATAGGAGGATCAACAGGTGCATTTGTTGTAATACTTTATGATATTGTCATGAAGTTTGGATATGAAGGATTAGCAGTTGCTACTATCATGGCTGGTATTATTTTGATTTTAATGGGTATATTTCAATTTGGCTCTATTATAAAATTTATTCCATATCCTGTAATTACGGGTTTTACCTCTGGCATTGCTTTAATTATCTTTTCATCTCAAATAAAAGATTTTTTAGGATTAAACATAGAAAATTTACCATCAGAGCTTATTCCAAAGATAATATCTATATTTAACCATATGCATGAGACTAATTTATATGCTATTTTAATTGGAGTTTTATCTATACTACTAATTATTTACACAAAAAAAGTTTTTCCAAAAGTTCCAGGACCTATTATTGCTGTTATATTTGGAATAGTTTTAATAGAAGTTTTCAGTCTTCCAATTGATACAATAGAATCAAAATTTGGTGAAATTCCAAACACACTCCCTACTCCAACATTTGCATTTGATATAACGATAGAGAAGATAAAATTACTAATTCCTTCAGCATTAACAATAGCACTTTTAGCAGCTATTGAATCTTTACTTTGTGCTGTTGTGGCTGATGGTATGACTGGTGATAGACATAAATCAAATACAGAACTTATCAGTCAAGGTATAGGAAATATTATTGCTACTATTTTTGGCGGTATAAGTGCAACAGGAGCAATTGCTAGAAGTGCTACAAATATAAAAGCAAATGCAAAAAGTCCACTTGCTGGTATATTTCATGGAATAATTTTATTTTTATTTATGTATCTATTTGCCTCTATTATTGTAAAAGTTCCGCTTGTAACATTGGCTGCTATTTTAATAGTTGTTTCTTATAACATGAGTGAAATAAAACATTTCAAATCTCTTTTAAAAGCTCCTAGAAGCGATGTTTTAGTACTTGTTTTAACATTTTTATTAACTGTTTTAGTTAATTTAACTGTA
>JACAEZ010000058.1 GCA_013388565.1 Campylobacterales bacterium
GAATATGAGAGTTTGAAAAAAATCGGCTCTATGATGGGAAGTGGAGGGGTCATCGTAATAGATGATAGCTCGTCGATGGTAGAGGTTGCAAAATATTTTATGGATTTTTGTGTGAGTGAGTCTTGTGGAAAATGTACTCCGTGTAGAGTAGGGACTACTCAAATGTATAAACTACTTGAAAAATTTGCTGCCAAAGAGGCGACAAATAGAGATTTAGAGCAACTTGTAGAGCTTTGTGAATTGGTTGCAAAAACTAGCCTTTGCGGATTAGGGCAAACTGCACCAAACCCTGTCATGAGTACTTTAAGATATTTTAAAGATGAATATTTAAACTCAATAAAAGAGGAAAAAAATGATTGAAAAACCACGAATAAGAGTAAAAACATTTAAGATAGATGGAATAGATGTAACTGGAAGAGCTGACCAAACTGTACTTGATGTAGCTATTGAAAATGGGATAGATATACCAAGGCTTTGCTATATGGAGGGACTTAAATCAATAGGTGCATGTAGATTGTGTTTAGTTGAGATAGAAGGACAAAGAGGATTAATATCAGCATGTACAGCTAGAATTAGTGAGGGCATGAGTGTTTTAACCAAAACAGATAGGCTTTTAAAATATAGAAGACAAATTTTAGAGTTATTGTTTAGTGAGAGAAATCATCAATGTGCTGTTTGTGTATCAAATGGACATTGTGAATTGCAAAACATGGCTATTAGTGTTGGATTGACTCATGTTGATATTGCTTACTTGAACCCAAAATTAAATATCGATGCTTCTCATAGAAGATTTTTAAATGACCCAAATAGATGTATATTATGCAATAGATGTGTGAGAGTTTGCGATGAAATCGAAGGGGCTCATACATGGGATTTATTAGGTCGAGGGGTTGATACTAGAGTTGTAACAGATTTAGATGAACATTGGGGAATTAGTGAAAGCTGTACTGGATGTGGAAAATGTGTTCATGTATGCCCTACTGGAGCATTGAGTGAAAAAGGTGTAAGTGTCGCAGAGATGGCTAAACGACGAAACTTTTTACCATATTTAAAATCAAATAGGGGAATATCATGAAGACAAAACTAGCTACACTTTGGCTTGATGGCTGTTCGGGGTGTCATATGTCATTTTTGGATATGGATGAAAGACTTATTGAACTGGCACAAAGAATAGAGGTTGTATCAAGCCCTTATGTGGATTTTAAATATCCTGACTATTTTCCAGATGGTATTGATGTTGCTATCGTTGAGGGGTCTGTGAGTAGCGAAGAGGATTTGCATAAGATAAAACTACTTCGAGCTAAGACAAAATTTTTAATCTCACTTGGTGATTGTGCGATTACTGGAAATGTGAGTGGTATGCGAAATTTGATAGAAATCCCTGATATGATGGATTTTGTTTATAACGAAACGGCTGATGTAAATAAAGGGGTAATGCCTACAAAAGTTGTCCCACCACTACTAAAAAAGGTCATTCCGATAAATCAAGCTGTACATGTTGATTTGTTTATTCCAGGGTGTCCGCCACCAGCTGATGCAATTTATTATGCTTTGAGTGAGTTATTAAATGGTAATACTCCTGATATGAGCAAAGTTACAAGATTTGGAAAGTAAGGAGAGTTTATGAAGAAAATTACAATCGACCCAGTTACAAGAATAGAAGGACATGCAAAAATTACTATTGATTTAGATGATAGTGGAAAAGTGACAAATGCTAGAATGCATGTAACACAACTTAGAGGTTTTGAAAAGTTTTGTGTAGGCAGACCATTTACAGAGATGCCATCCCTTACTGCTAGAACTTGTGGAATTTGTCCAGTGAGTCATTTAATCTCTGCATCTAAAGCATGTGACATGATACTTGCAGTAAAACCGCCTCACACTGGAAGACAACTAAGAAGAGTTATAAATCTAGCACAAATTATGCAATCTCATGCTTTAAACTTTTTTCATCTATCAAGCCCTGATTTACTACTTGGTTTTGATGCACCAAAAGAGGATAGAAATATATTCAATCTTATAAAAACTCATCCAGATATTGCAAGAAATGGGATTGGCTTAAGAGCTTTTGGACAAAAAATAATAGAACAATTAGGTGGTAAACGAATTCACCCAGGTTGGATAGTTCCGGGGGGGGTTAGCCATAAGTTAGAACCAGAGATAAAAGATTGGATTTTAAAAGGCATTCCAGAACAGATAAAAGTGACAAGAGATATATTAGATTGGTTTAAAAAAGAGATAAAAAACTTTAACGAAGAGATAAGAACATTTGCAAACTACCCAACACTATTTTTAGGGCTTGTAAATGATAATGGCGAACTTGAACACTATGATGGAAAAGTGAGAGTCATGGATCACATTGGAAAAATAGTAGCTGATAAACTAGACCCTAGAGAGTATCAAAGCTATATCGGTGAAGCAGTTGAAGAGGATAGCTACCTAAAATCTCCTTTTTACAAGCCATTCGGTTATCCAAATGGGGTTTATAGAGTAGGACCACTAGCTAGACTAAATATCGCTGATAGATGTGGCACTCCAATAGCCGATGAAGAACATGCAGAGTTTAAATCACTTGAGAGAGGTCCTATTTTGAGCTCATTTTTTTACCACTATGCAAGACTTATTGAGATAATTTATTGCCTTGAAAAGATAGAGATGATTTTAAAAACAGATGATATTTTAGACCCACACATTAGGTCATTTGCGGAGCCAAATAGATTAGAAGGTATTGGCATGAGTGAAGCACCAAGAGGTACATTGATGCACCACTACAGAATAGACGAAAATGGACTTATTACATTTGCAAACTTAATAATAGCCTCTGGAAATAACAATCTAGCGATGAACCATGGAGTCTATCAAGTGGCAAAACATTTTATCGATGGAAACAATATAACCGATGGTGCATTAAATAGAGTAGAGGCAGTTATTCGAGCATTTGACCCATGTTTGAGTTGTTCGACTCATGCGATTGGTAAAATGCCTTTAATGTTGGAGCTTAGAGATTCAAACAAAAAGATAGTTGATATTAAAACAAGAGGAATATAGATAAAAACTCTTCTGATTGGCTATGGCAACACTCTAAGAGGTGATGATGGTTTTGGAGTGTTTGTAGCTACTGAAATTGAAAAATTAAATCTGTTTGATGTTGTTATCTCTCATCAATTAACACCTGAAATGGTGTTTTTGATGAGGGAGTATGAATTAATACTTTTTGTTGATAGTGCCGTTGGAGTTGATGAATTTGCACTATCTTCGCCATTAAGCGCAAAATCCTCCACAAACTCTCTAGTAGACCACTCAATCTCACCATTTTTTTTGCAAGATATGACGAAACAACTTTTTGATAAAACCGTAGATATTTTACTATTTTCTATTTTAATAAAAGAGTTTGATTATTCTGAAGAGTTGTCTATTGAGTGCAAAAGTAGAGCTTGTGAATTAATAGAATTTTTAAGCAACTCTGAATTTAAATATTTTTAATAACTCACCTTATGCAAAAAATATAATTACTTGATATGAGTAAAACAATAAGCGAGTAAACCAAGAATAAAAAGCCATGCTTGAACTGTTATAGTGATTTTCTTATCGTCTCAATAGGTCTAACTACAGCAACAGCACTCTCAACAATGACAGATTATGTAGAAAGAGTTACTGGTGGAAACTAATAAAACCAACTATCCGTCAAATAGAATCCAAATAATTGGTTACAATACACCAACTAAAAAACAAATAAATAAAAAGTGACAAAAAGTAAACTAGCATTACGCTATAACCAATGAAAGTTGCTGTTTATACCGTTCAAGTTCCTTACTCATAAATAGCTTAACTTAATGGTGTTGGAGGTACTGTTGCATTTACTTGTCCTATTGATACTACTATATTATAATCGCTGTAGGTATCTAACATCTTTTTATTTACTTATATTAACTCCACTATTTTTGAGTTTTACATAAGGTGTGTTACAATATCTGATACAAATTTTCTACTATCTTATCTTCACCTAAAAGAGTGACTGTATCACCTTTTTTAAATTTATACTTTTTATCTATCTCTTTAAAATTCCAATAACCGTTACTTTTTATAGATGCTACTTTGACTTGGTGTTGCTCTTCGACTTCGGCTACACTTAAACCATCGATATTGTTTGTAACTAAAAATTTTAATATTTTCAAAGTGTTACTTATATCAATAACTTCAAAAAGTGGATTTTTCAAAAAGTCTTTAACTATCTTTTTTGCTATCTCTCGTTCTGGATAAAGTACTTTAAAAACACCTATTTTAGCCAATATCTCTCCATGAGCTACAGATATTGCTTTTGCTATTATATTTTTATTTTGCAAATCTCTAAGTGCCATGACTGTTAAAATACTCGCCTCAATGCTTGAACCAATTCCAACTAAAACAACATCTAAATCAACGATACCAGCATCTTGAAGTGCCTTTTTGTCTGTTGAATCTAAAATATAAGCATTTTGTACAAAATCTTTCAACTCTCTTATCTTTTCTTCATCTTTATCCACGACTATTATATCTATACCGTTTTCTGCCAAACCTTTTGCTATATAAAACCCAAATTTTCCAAGCCCAACTATTGCGTACTGTTTTTTCATATTATCACCCTACCTTCTGGATATTTAAATCTTTTTTCATCGTTTTTACCAATTACACTTAGTGTAAAAATCAACACTCCAAGTCTTCCAACAAACATTAAAAGAATAACTACAATTTTTGAAACATCACTAAATAGTGCCGAAAGACTCAAAACTCCACCATTTCCAACAGATAAACCAACTGTTGCAAATGCTGAAGTGACTTCAAATAGTATGTTTATAAATGGTAATTTTTCATTTTCGGCTATTATAAAAGATGAAAGTGTAATGTAAAATATACCAATTATTAAAATTGTAAATGATTTATTAATAACATCTTGTGGAATTGTTCTTTTAAATATATGCGGTGTTTCATTTTTTAAACTAAACCAAACAGTAATAACGATTATAAAAAATACTGTAACTTTGATACCACCAGCCGTACCCCCTGGAGCTCCACCAATCAACATTAGCATATTTGAAAAATAGAGTGTAGAGTCACTTAATGTGCTTAAATCTATTGTATTAAATCCAGCCGTTCGATAATTTACAGATAAAAACAGAGTTACAAGTAGTTTATCAAAAAAATCAAGCTCACTTAATGTTTTTGGATTTGAATATTCAAAAGAGAGTACCATTAAAAATCCAAAAACAATTAAAAAAAGTGTTGTATAAAGAACTATTTTTGTGTGCATAGATAGATATGCAAAACGATTTTTTTTAAGATAATACATTTCAAGTAGTACAAAATACCCAACACCACCTAAAATAATTAATAAACAAATTGTTAGATTAACAGTTAAATCTGTTTTGTATCTCATGAGGTTATCTTCAAAAATAGAAAAACCAGCATTATTAAAAGCAGAAATGGAGTGAAAAATACCATGCCATAAAGCAGTTGTTGTATCCATATCAAAACTAAATCTAATTAATAGAATTATTGCTCCGATAATTTCTATTAAAAATACAGTTATAAAAACCATTTTTAAAAATCTCACAATTCCACTCATGGAAGGGTAATCTAAAGACTCTTTTAAAAACATTCTCTCTTTATAAGCCAACTTTTTTCTAAGCATCATCAAAAAGAAAAGCCCAAATGCCATATACCCAATACCACCAACTTGTATAAGTATTGCAAGAATTATCTGACCGATAAAAGTAAAATCATATTGTGTATTTTGAACTATAAGACCTGTCACACATGAAGCTGATGTAGCGGTGAAAAGTGCATCTATAAAAGATATATCTACATTTCTTGAAAATGGAGCCATCAAAAGTAAAGCACCAATAATTGTAAAAACTGCATAACCCAAAACCAAATTTTTTATGATACTATTATTCATTTTATAAATCTTTAACATGAAAAGGAATTATTATGATAATTATAAGCCGTGAATTATTTAGAAGAGATAAAAGTACTCAATCAAATCGTAAAGATTACAAACTAGATGATTTTATAGCTAAGTATAACCAAGATGTAAATGATTGTTTTGATATGGCAAATAGTAATTTTACATTTAAATTTTTAAACAGTTTTTTAAAACTTCATCATGAAGATATTACAATTTTAAGCAAACAAAATGATGGATATTACAAAAATCTAAAATATTCAAAAAATTCAAAAGTTACTTTAGTTGTAGATGATAGCATTAGCGAATTAGAAGAGGTTTGTGTTAATATAAAAAATGTTGATGAAAATATGTTTAAATATTCAGATGATTTGGAGCTGTTTGTAAAGTTTCAAGATGAACTTTTGAAACTAAAAAGTTTTGATACAAATTTGATAGAGACAAATAAAGATGAAAAAATAGACTCACTAAATCCATCAGAGTTAAAAATAAAGTTTCATGATGATATTTTAAAACTAGGAGCTATTTATCTAAAAGAGCTTTTAAATAGTGAAATTATTGCTGTTAAAAAAGATGAATTTGCATATTTTGTAACTGTTTTTAATACATATTTTGATATTCAAAAATTTGAAATAGTCTCTCAAAGAGATGAAAAGATTATAGAAAAATTGATACAAAAAGATGAATATTTTGTATTAGAAGATAAAAAAGTTTATATAAAACTGTTAAGAGAAGATAGTTTTCACTCATGTTTTATTATATCAGAACCTAAAATGTTTGAAGAAAAAATTCAACTTGTAAATGCGATTTTGAACTCTATCTCTATTGCTGTTTTGAATATTTAAAACAATTTTTAGATAGTCTCAACAACCCCTTTTTCTAGCTTATGAATAATGTTTGTAATTCGTTTTATCTCATAAACTTTCAGTTTGTAATCAAGCCCACTGCTTTTAATCTCTGAAAGTTTGTTTTGATAAAAAACTCTAAAAAGGGCTATTAATTGTGACCTAAGTTGATGTTCATTGAGTAGTTCTATCTCATCTCGAAGTGAAAGTTCTACAATTTTTTGATGTTCAAAATCGTTATTTAGCAGTAAATTTAGCTCCTCTTTGTGACTTTTAAACATATCAGGGTCTATAAAATCTAACAGTGTATCAAGCAAATCTCTATTTTCAATCAATGTTTTTATAATTTGAAGCTCTGCAATATCTGCTCTTTTTTGACTAAATTTAAGCGGAATTGATTTTTGATTAAATTTTATAAGTGTACTATTTATATTTAAAAGTGTTGCTAAATGACTTTTATACTCATTTTGCAAAATATCGCCAAGGGATTTTAAAAATGATTTTGCCTCTAAAAATGCTTTCTCTTTCTCTTTTGGATTATTTAGGTCATAAGCTTGAACAGTTTTTTCAAGCACAAACTCTATCAAATTTTTAGGCTTTGAAAATAGCTCTTTTAACTGCTCTAATTTACCATTTTTGACCATATCAGCAGGGTCAAAACCATCTGGAAATATCACAACACCACCATCAATGTTTGAAGCAATCAACAATTTTGAAGCTTTAAGTGCCGCATTTATTCCAGCACTATCGCCATCATATCCAAGTAGTACAAATGATTTTAGTCTTCTTAAAAGTGGCAAATGTTGGTTCGTCAAAGCAGTGCCAAGGGTTGCCACACTGTTTGTAAAACCAGCTTGATGAAGCATGATAACATCTAAATACCCCTCAACTACTATCAAAGATGACTGTTTTAAGATAGACTCTTTTGCGATATTTAAGCCATAAAGTAGTTCAGATTTATTGAAAAGCTCTGTTTGAGGTGAATTTACATATTTTGCTGGATGATTTGTGATAGTCCTACCACCAAAACCTACAAGCTTGTTTGAGTATGAATAAATTGGAAACATAATTCTCTCAATAAACCTTGCATAAACATTTTGTTCAACCCCAACAATGCCGACTCTTGTAGCCTCATCTATCGGTAAAAAGTTTTGTTTTAAGTAGTTTATTGTTTCACTTGATGAGGTCGCATAACCTAATTCAAACTTTTCAATGCTTGATTCAAACACACCTCTATCTTTTAAATAATTTAGTGCCACTTGGTTTATTGATAGATTTTTTTTATAAAATTGATTGATTTTATCTAATAGATGAATTGTATCTTTTGGTTTTGATTCTGTATATTTTAGTTGAAAGTTATACTTTTGAGCGATTTTTTCTATTGCTTCTGGATATGTTAGCTTTTCATAATCCATAACAAACTTGATAGCATCACCACTAGCACCACACCCAAAACAGTGGTATATATTTTTTTTTGGGCTTACTACAAATGATGGGGTTTTTTCATCATGAAATGGACACGGTGCTTTATAATTTACTCCTGCTTTTTTGAGTGTGACATATTCGCCGACAATATCAGCAATATCAACAATATTTTTTAAGCTTTCGATTGAGTTTGTATCTATCATGAGGAATTTATCTATTTTTCAAAAGCTCTTCTAGTGGAATTTGAAGTTTATTGGCAACGATTTCAGGAGCAATTCCAAGCTCTATCATGACATGTGCATAATCTATTTTAGCTTCAGATTTTCCTCTTTCAATGCCTTTTTCAATTCCTCTTTCAATGCCTCTCTCTAATCCCAAATAGTACGATGGTAGTTTTTCATAGTTTATTTGGCTTAACATCTCTTCCCCTTTTTTTACAAGCTCTATTAAATTTCTATTTTCTGACAACTCTTCTAACATTAACATATATTTTTTAAATTCGGTTTCATTCTCTTTTGTCTTTTCGTATAATCGTCTTAAGATAAAATTTATTATATCATCAGCATTTTTATCTTTGAAATCACACAAAATTGCTAAAACTAAAGAGTCTGGTGTATCAAGTGAAATTAATTTTTCACAATCTATATTTTTCATGTCAATTAAATTATAGTTGTAGTTTATATTGTGAAGAGTTAAATTACTTTTCATGTTTAGTTTTTCTTTGCCAATATATACAACATATTGGACTATTTTCATATCTGTCAAAAAACTAATATCGGTAAAATATCTAAGCATTCTTAAGTGCATATATTTATCATTACTATTTTGAATTTCCAAATGCAGAATGTAGCTATTATCTATCTTAGCTACAATATCTGCTCTTCTATCTTCTATTCGTTGAAGCTCTTTATCTAAAAACTCTATTTGATTTATCTCTATTTCTAAAATATATTTGGCTATATCTATAACAAGTGTTTTTATAGCCTCTTTTGAAATAACATCTTTATTCACAATTTATCTTCTATAATCTCTTGGTGCATGTCTTATCTCTACATTTCTTCCTTCATAGATAACTTGCACATAGTCTCCAACTCTAAAATCCATCTGGTCTGTTGTGACCATTATTTCTGTTCCATCATTTTGTCTAACCAATATTTCAAGCCCTGGTTTATTTGAACTCATAGCATTTCCAGCAGCAGCACCTAACAATGCACCAATGACACTAGCAGCAACTTGACCTTTTCCTTTTCCAAACTGATACCCAGCAACACCCCCAGCAGCAGCACCTGCAACAGTTCCAACTCCTTGATTTCCATCAAACTCTATTTGTCTAGTACTAACAATTTCTCCATGCTTGACAACTTTTGCTCTATTTACATCAGCATAACCATATGTTTTTTGTGTTGTAGTACAGCCACCAAAAAATAGCACAGAACTGGCAATCAATGATATTGCAATAATTTTTTTCATTTTTACTCCTCGTATTTGATTATTTATACACATCACCTCTATATCCTATATCTTCTACTATAGACACAATGATTTCTCCATTTTGTGAATATGAAAATATAATTCTAATATCGCCTTTTCTTATTCTGAAAATATCTATATCATTATCTGTCATTTTTAGAAGATTTATGTTTATATCCTCTTTTTTAATAATTTTTTTCATAGCTTTTATTATTAAACTATCAACTTCATTTTTTGATATTTTAGATTGATTTTTGTCTAAAATTTTATAGCACCTTTTTTATATACTATTTTTAGTATCATAACTCTACTAC
>JACAEZ010000104.1 GCA_013388565.1 Campylobacterales bacterium
TGGACTGAATTTCATTTAAAAAATAGTCTCTTTTGTCCATGATATTGTTTTTCATGTGTGCAGTAAGTCCTGCTTTTATTATTCCAGCAATAGCTAATGCTTTATCTTCAGCATTTTTAATTGCAACTTCTCTAAAGCCTATAATTAAAGCTGATATTATAAGAATTGTTAAAATTGTAAATATTAGTAAGAACCGTTTTACCAATATTGATTTAATACTTTGCATTCAAAACTCTTGTGTTAATTTTTAGCAAATAATAATAACTTAAAATTATAAAAAATTAAATTAATATCTCTCCAATAAATTTAAATCATGATAAATTGATAATGTTGAATATCAAACAAACAGTGCTGTTTAAGGTGTTAGAGTGTATTATTCACTCCTTTTCAAAATATAAATTTGAATGAAATATTTTATAATAAGGAGTCAATCTATGGAAATAAAAGTAAAAGAGATTTTATCTACAGTTTTGTATCCAGGATTTCAAAAAGACATTGTAACATTTGATTTCGTAAAAGATATAAAAGTTGATAATGACGATGTTTATATCACTATTGATATTACATCATCTTCTGATGAAGTGCTGAAAATGCTTCAAGATGAGATTAAATCTAAACTTAAGAGTGCAAATTTTGGTGAGATATACTTAAGTGTAAATAGACCAAAAGCACCAAAAGAGACAAGTTCAAAAGGGAAAAATATAGCTCCTCAAATTGGCAACTTTTTAATGATAAGTTCTGGCAAAGGTGGTGTTGGAAAATCTACAACATCTGTAAATTTAGCAATTGCTTTGGCTATGCAAGGTAAAAAAGTTGGATTGCTTGATGCTGATATTTATGGTCCAAACATTCCTAGAATGATGGGGCTTCAAAATCAAAAACCAGAAATTGTAGGAAATAGTGTTTTACCTCTAAAAGCCTATGGTGTAGAGGTCATGAGTATGGGATTACTACTTGAAGAGGGGCAAAGCCTTATTTGGAGAGGTGCTATGATTATGAAAGCTGTTGAACAGTTTTTAAGAGATATTTCATGGAGTCAATTAGATGTATTAATTATCGACATGCCTCCAGGAACAGGCGATGCACAATTAACATTAGCTCAAAGTGTACCTGTTACATGCGGTGTTACAGTAACAACTCCGCAAGAAGTTTCGTTAGATGATAGCAGAAGAAGTCTTGATATGTTTCAAAAACTTCACATTCCAATAGCTGGAGTTATTGAAAACATGAGTGGTTTTATTTGCCCTGGATGTAACACAGAGTATGATATTTTTGGAAAAGATACAAGCAAAAAAATAGCTCATGAATTTAATTGTGAAGTGTTGGCAAATATACCAATTGAGCCAGATATTAGAGTTGGTGGAGACAGTGGAAAACCTGTAACATACTTTAATCCAAATAGTCAAACAGCAAAAAGATACATGATGGCTGCTGAAAAAATTTGGAAAAAGATAGAACAAATCAACATTGAAGGCGGTGTTACAAATGAATTAATTCAGCCAACAACACCTGCTGGAGTTAGTGCTTGTTCTACAGGAGCTACACAAAAATCTTCTCATGGAAGTCATGGTGGTGGATGTGGATGCGGTCACTAAAAGTGACTTGCATTCAGCTTTTTAAATTGCAAAAAATTAACTTAATACTTCTTTAAACTACTTTTTAGTATATTTCGCACTTTAAAATCAACTGTGGAGTAGCATAATTTGTTTGATTTTTTAACAAACTCTTTTAAGTCAGCAATTAATAAAATTAGATTTAACGATGATGAGAAATCATTAAAAAAAGCCATAGAAGAGTTAAAAAAATCTCTTTTAAAAGCAGATGTTCATCATAAAGTGGTGAAAGATTTACTTTCAAACATTGAAACTGATACAAAAAATGCTGGGATTGGAAGAGAAAATTTTTTAAAATCTTTATCTAATAATTTAAATAGTGTATTAACAGCTACTGGAAATTATGGATTTGTGTTTTCATCAAAACCACCTACAATAGTGTTGATGACAGGTCTTCAAGGAAGTGGTAAAACCACAACGACTGGTAAATTGGCAAACTATTTAAAGCAAAAAAACAAAAAAGTATTAATGGCGGCTTGTGATTTGCAAAGAATGGCTGCGGTTGAACAGTTAAAACAAATATCTGCTCAAATAGATGTAGATATTTATTATGATGATTTTGAAAAAAATCCTATCGTTATAGCAAACAATGCTTTGAAAAAAGCAAAAGATGGTTTTTATGATGTACTGCTTGTAGATACTGCTGGAAGATTGGCTATTGATGAAGAGTTAATGGAGCAGTTACAACAAGTAAAAGAGTCATTAAATCCAAATGAGATATTTTATGTTGCAGATAGCTTGACAGGTCAAGATGCTGTTAGAAGTGCTGGAACATTTAAAGAGCGAATTGGAATTAGTGGTGTTATTTTAACAAAATATGATGGTGATACTAAAGGTGGTGTAGCCATATCTTTAGCACATCAAATTAATGTTCCACTAAGATTTTTAGGTGTTGGCGAAAAAATGGCTGACATTGAGGTATTTATACCTGATAGAATTACAAATAGACTTGTAGGTCTTGGTGACATAGAGACATTAGCTGAAAAAACATCTGCTGTTATTAGTGAAGATGAAGCTAAAAAAATAACCAAAAAGATAAAAAAAGGTGAATTTAACTTTAATGATTTTTTAGACCAAGTTGAAAATATTAAAAAACTCGGTAGTTTGAAATCAATTATGGGTATGATACCAGGTCTTGGAAATATGGCTAATCAATTGAAAGATATTGATTTGGATAATTCTGCAGAGCTAAAAAAAATTAGAGCTTTAATACAATCTATGACAAAAAAAGAGAGAGAAAATCCAGTTTTACTTGAAAATGCTTCAAGAAAAAAGAGAATTGCTCAAGGTTGTGGACTTCATATAAATGATGTCAATAAAATATTAAAACAGTTCAAAAATGCTTCAAAAATGGCTAAAAAATTCTCATCTAAAAAAGGGATGCAAGATTTTTTATCAATGATGGGGCAACAACAAAATAGTAAATTTAGCTTAAAATAAAAATTAAATAAGGAGAAAAGTAGATGACTGTTGTTAGACTTGCAAGATTTGGAAGAAATAAAAAACCATTTTATAGAGTAGTGGTTACAGATAGTAGAAAAAAAAGAGATGGTGGTTTTATTGAATCAATTGGATATTATAATCCATTAACTGAACCAAAAACTGTTAAAATAGATGAAACAAAACTTAACTATTGGTTAGGTGTTGGTGCTCAAATGAGTGAAACAGTAAAAAAAATTAGTGGAAAATAGTATTTTATGATAGAAAAATTTATTGAAGAGTATGCAAAATTGTTATGCTCTAATAAAGAAGCTATCAGAATAGAAAAAAAACAAATTCAAGACGAATATGCAGAGATTATAATCTATGCTAGTGGTGAAGATGCTGGAAAGCTAATTGGAAAAGATGGGAAGATGATTGGTTCTATCAAAACTTTTATATCTGGTTGCAAAGCAAAAGATGGTATCTCATACAAGGTTATGGTAAAAGCAAATGATTGATAAAAAACCAAATTTAATCCGAATTGCGAAGCTTGGAAAAGCTTTCGGATTAAAAGGTGATATAAAAATATATCTTCTAACAGATTTCCCTGAACAATTTTCAAAAAACAAACAATTTAAAATCAAAAATATAATTTATACTATAGAAAATTTTGATATTGAAAGTGGATTGATAAAATTTTTTGAAATAAACTCTCCAGAAGAGGCAAAAATCCTTACAAACTCATTTCTATTTTCTACGGAAGAAGAGACAAAAAAGAATTTCACACTTCAAGATAATGAGTATTTTTGGTTTGATATTATAGGTTGTGAAGTGTATGAAAATGATATATTCTTAGGCAGTGTAGAAGATATAAATGAGTTTTCTATAAATTATTATATATCTATAAAAACTTCCCAAAATTTAATTGAAAAAAAATATCCTACTAGATTTTTACTTCCATTTATAGATAAATTTATAAAAGATGTAAATATCTCACAAAAAAAGATTTTTACAAATGGTGCATTAGATATTTTAGAAAATAGTTAATGAATTTTCATTTTGTAACACTTTTTCCACATTTAATAACTCCATACTTTGAAGACTCTATCTTAAAAAGAGCAATCTCAAATAATATTATCAATATTACATGTCATAATCCTAGAGATTTTACTACAAATAAACATAAAAAAGTAGATTTTGCTTTAATTGGTGGAACTGCTGGAATGCTTATATCTACACAACCAATGTTTGATACATTAAATCATATAAAACAAAATTTTTCAAATACTCATATTATATTTTTAGTACCAGCTGGAAAAAAATTTAATCAAAAAGATGCAATTAGACTCGCAAAAAAAGAGAATATTGTATTTGTGTGTGGTAGATATGATGGCATTGATGAGAGAGTAGTTGAATATTTTGCTGATGAAGTTTTGAGTATAGGTGATTTTATATTAACAGGTGGTGAATTGGCATCTTTAGTTGTTTGCGATGCGATTTGTAGAAATATAACAGGGGTTTTAGGAAATATTAACTCTTTAGATGAAGAGAGTTTTTGTAAAGATTTATTAGAAGCACCAAACTTCACAAAACCTATAAAATTTGATAAAATTAGCATTCCTTCAGAATATTTAAAGGGAAATCATAGTAGAATTTCGACCTTAAAAACCAGCCTTTCTATAAGTAAAACAAAATATTATAGACCTGATTTAATTAAAAAGTATAAAATTAAGGATAAAAAATGAGAAATAAATATATAGAGGCTTTTGAAAAAGCACAAATGGAATCAAAAGTTATTCCTTCATTTTCAGCAGGTGACCAAGTTAGGGTTGCTGTTGAGATTAAAGAGGGCGACAAAAGTAGAGTACAAAATTTTGAAGGTGTTTGTATAGCTATAAGAGGTACAGGCACAGGTAGAACATTTGTAGTTAGAAAAATGGGTGCTGATAATATTGGTGTAGAAAGAATTTTTCCTATTTACTCTGATAGTATAAAAAGTATAGATGTAGTAAGAAGAGGAAAAGTAAGAAGAGCTAAATTGTACTATTTAAGAGATAGAAAAGGTAAAGCTGCAAGAATTCAAGAAAAAAGATAATCCTCGTTTGTAAAAAGTCCATTTTGGGCTTTTTTTCCCCACTCTCAATAAATAATCTCCTTTTTGACACAAATTAAACAAATTAAAAACTTTTTTATGCTTTAATAATATAAAAATATATTAAAAAGTTTTAGACTATGGAACAACAACAAATAAAGCAATTAGTATCTAATTTCATGAAAAAGTATTTTTCAGTTGTAGATGAAATTAGTGAATTCAATCTCTCATTTATCGAATCAAATGAACTTTTTGAACCTCAAATTGATTATACAAAACTTAGAAGATTTATTGATACAGCTGTAAATAACTTAAAAGCATTAGACCCAAAAATTGCAGAAGGTTTACTTGGTAAACTTTATAATGACATAAATGGGCTTACAAATTTTGAGCTTGATTTTGATAAAAAAAACAAAGTTAGTACTACTATTTTCAAAAGAGATTTTTTAGGGGGCTTGAAAATATATCAAGATATGGTAAATGAAGTTAGATTAACTGAAAGTATGAGAGATAAATTTCAATCTTTAATGTTAGCGACAGAGACTCAACTTCAAAATATGGGACAACCAAAAACAAAAGATGAAATAAACGAATATAAAA
>JACAEZ010000099.1 GCA_013388565.1 Campylobacterales bacterium
CCATAATATCTTTTATACGGATAACCTTCAGCATACTTATTTGTAAATACACTTCCCATTGCCTCCATAACTGCTGGAGATGTAAAATTTTCACTTGCAATCATCTCTAAATGTTCAGATTGTCTTTTTAACTCATTTTCTATTATTGAAAAAACTTCACTATCAGTTTGTTGTAAAAAACTCATTTTTCTTCCTTTGTATTAATTTCAGATTTTTCTGGTCTCATAGCTGGAAATAAAATTACATCTCTAATTGACTCTTGATTTGTAAGTAACATGACAAGTCTATCAATGCCTATCCCCTCACCAGCGGTTGGTGCCATTCCATAACTTAATGCTCTAATATAATCAATATCCATATCATGTGCCTCTTCATCACCACTCTCTTTTGCCATCATCTGTTCAGCAAATCTATTATATTGGTCGATTGGGTCGTTTAATTCGCTAAAACCATTTGCAATCTCTCTTCCAGCGATAAATAGTTCAAATCTATCAGCGATATTTGGATTTTCATCATTTCGTCTTGCAAGTGGGCTTATTTCAATTGGAAATTGTGTAATAAATGTAGGATTTATAAGTTTTTTCTCTACAAAATTATCAAACAGTTCTGCTTGAAGAGTACCTAAATTTGGTTTCCCTTTTATATGTATCTCTTGAGATTTTAAAAACTCTACAATTTTTTCACTACTTTCAATAATTTCTGGATTTATTTCACCAATTTCAATTAAAGCTTGTTTGTAAGGAATAATTTTAAATTCACTAAAATCAACCATCAATTCACCAAATGGCAATATTTTTGATAAATTCAATTTTTCAAATAGATAGTTAAACATTTCAATTGTGATATTTATCAAATCTTCATATTTTTTGTATGCCCAATAAAACTCTATCATTGTAAATTCTGGATTGTGAGTGTGGTCCATGCCTTCGTTTCTAAAGTTTCTATTTATCTCAAAAACTGCCTCAAAACCACCAACGATTAGCATTTTTAGATAAAGTTCAGGTGCAATTCTAAGGTATCTTTTTACATTTAGTGCATTATGATGAGTGATAAATGGTCGAGCATTTGCCCCTCCAGCAATTGGGTGCATCATAGGTGTTTCAACCTCTAAAAACCCTTTATCTTCAAAAAATCTTCTAATTAGTGAGACTATTTTACTTCTTGTTTTAAATGTATCTTTTACATCAGGGTTCATTATCATATCAAGGTATCTTTGTCTATATCGAAGCTCTATATCTTGAAGACCATGAAACTTTTCAGGTAGTGGATTTATAGATTTTGTCAAAAGAGATAGTTTTGTTACATGAATAGAAAGTTCGCCAGTTTTTGTCAAAAATGGATAACCGCTAACTGCGATAATATCACCCACTTCAATATAATTTTTTACATCATCAAACCACTCATTAAGTGATTGCTTATTGTAATAAATTTGAATAGCACCGCTTTCATCTTCTATTTTTGCAAATGCTGCTTTACCCATCAATCTTAAAAACTTTATTCTACCAACAACTGTATCGATTTTATCTTCATCTCTTTGATTTTCAAGTTCGTTTATGTAGCTATATTTTGAGAGGTACTCTTTTGTTGAGATTTTTTCATCAACCTCATTTGAGTATGGATTTACATTTTTTAATTTTAACTGTTCGCCATTTTGAATTCGTTGTTGTATGTATTCATTATCAAAAATCAATTTTTATTCCTTTTCATTTAATTTTGCTTGACATTTTGGGCAGATACCATGAATTTGCATCATGTGACTTACTATTTTGTATCCAAACTCTTTTGCGATTTCAAGCTGTTTTTTCTCTATATCTTTATCTAAAAATTCAACAATATCACCGCATTCATCGCATATTAGATGGTCATGATGAGTTTGTTCAAACTCATACTTTTTGCCTTGAATACCAAAAGATATAGATGAAATTATGTCTGATTTTTCAAGTAGTCCTAATGTTCTATAAATAGTAGCAACACCAATATTTAAATTTGGGTAACTATCTCTAATAAATCTATGCAAACTTTCAGGTGTAAAATGTGTACTATTTTCAAACAAAGTTTTTAATATAATCTCTCTTTGAAGAGTATATTTCATACCATTTTGTTTCAATAAATCTTTAAATTGTTCTAAAATTATATGATACTCTATTGCTTTACATTCCACTGTTTCTGTTCTCTTGTTGTAGATTTGATATATTTGTATCTTTTAATCTTTTGATAGTCTCATTTTTAAGATTTTCTATTACTTTTTCTCTTGCACTATCTTCTAATTGATGAGCTTGATTTTTAACAAAATCTTGTGTATCAATTTTTACAATATAACTACCTGCTTCCAACAAAATAGGATACATTATAGAATCATTAAAAAATTTTTTTGTATTCTCTTTTATTAATTTTATGCTTGAAGAGGCATATATAATTATTGAAAATATTAAAAATACTTTTCCACCAGCTACGATAAATCCAAAAAATTTATTTAATAATCCAAGTCCGCTTAAATGAATAAGTTTTTCAAACATCTTTCCAATAAATATAATAATTA
>JACAEZ010000100.1 GCA_013388565.1 Campylobacterales bacterium
ATCCACTTCCAAGTGTTATTTCTGCTGGTTTTACTGAAGTAGATTTATCATCATTAGAAGTAGGGCAACCAAGAACGGTAGAGTGGAGAGGAAAACCTATTTTCATTTTGAAAAAAAGTGATGATATGGGTTTTTGTGAGAATAGAGACCTAAAAACTACTAGTGGTGTTTATAATATTGCGATAGGTATTTGTACACATTTGGGTTGTATTCCTTCATGGAGTGGAGGTGAAAAAAAATATAAATGTGCTTGTCATGGTGGTGAGTTTGACCCATGTGGCAAACAAATATTTGGACCACCACCTAGACCTTTTGATATTCCACCTTTTAGTGTGAGTGGTAATAAAATTATTTTAGGCGAAGAAGGTCCTGAATATAAAAAAATGATAGCTCTTAGAGATTCTAGCTCTAATGTAGTTGCATAAGGAGATTTTATATGGCACATTTCAAAGAAGCAAATGGTGTTGGTGAATGGCTTGACCAGAGACTAGCAACGGGTACACTTACTAAAGTGTTGATGACTGAATATTGGATTCCTAAAAATATCAATTTCCTATGGGCAATGGGGATGGTATTAGCATTTACATTTAAAATTCTTGTAATATCTGGAATTTTCTTATTAATGTATTATAAACCTGATGTTAATTTAGCATTTGATAGTGTAAATTATACTATTATGCAAGAGGTTGAGTATGGGTGGCTGTTTAGACATGTTCATGGTGTTGCCGCATCTGTTGTCTTTTTAGTTATTTATATTCATATGCTTGTAGGAATTTATTATGGTTCTTATAAAAGAGGCAGAGAGATGATTTGGATAAGTGGTATGCTTTTATTTGTTACATTTTCTGCTGAAGCATTTAGTGGATATATGTTGCCTTGGGGACAAATGAGTTATTGGGCTGCTCAAGTTATTACAAATTTATTTGGTGGTATTCCTTTAATAGGTAGCGAACTTGTTATTTGGATTAGAGGTAATTTCGTTGTTGCTGATGCTACATTGACAAGATTTTTTATGCTTCATGTACTATTATTGCCATTAGCTATTATGATGATTATTGTACTTCACTTCTATTCACTTAGAATACCTCATGTTAATAATCAAGAGTGTGAAGAGTTGGATTTTGATAAAGAGGCTGAAAAATATAAAAAAGGTGATAAAAAAGGTGCTAAAATAATTCCATTTTGGCCAGTATTTATGGCAAAAGATGTATTTGTAGTAGCTGTATTTATGATATTCTTTTTCTATTTAGTGTTTTATCATTACAATTTTGCAATGGATCCTGTAAACTTTGACCAAGCAAATCCGATGAAAACACCTGCTCATATCTATCCTGAATGGTATTTCTTATGGAGTTATGAAGTTTTAAGAGGTTTCTTCTTTAGTTCTGATTTAGGTTTGGCTGCATTTGGTGTTGCAAATATAATATTTTTCTTAATGCCATTTTTAGATAAAGATAAAACAGTTAAACCAGCACATAAAAGACCAATGTTCTTTATTTGGTTTTGGTTGTTGATTATAGATATGATAGTTCTTACTGTATATGGAAAATTACCTCCAACAGGTCCAAATGCATGGATAGGTTTTGTTGCATCTGTTGTATTTTTAGTGTTATTTGTTTTACTTCCAATTATTACAAAAATAGATTTCAACAAAGCTGGAGGTAAATAGTGAGAGAGTTAAAAATACTATTAATAGTAATTATTTTTACTGGTATTACATATTGGGGTGTTGAACCGTTGGCACATAGTGTATTTCATCCTCACACACCAGATGCAGACTATACATTTAAAGATGTGGATGGGTTAAATGGTGTAAAAGGTGATGCAAGTAAGGGTGCTGAAATTGCAACTAATTGTATAGGTTGCCATAGTATAAAATCTGCTGGATTTGAAGCTCCAATGAGTGCTAATGATGCAGCTGCTACATATGGTGTTGTTCCGCCAGACCTTTCTACAGCAGCAAAAATTTATGACCATAACTATTTGGCAGCATTTATTAAAAATCCTGCTGTTGCATCTAAAGTTGCTCATAAATTTGATGGTGTAAATAAAGTACATCCAATGCCAGGGTATGACTATTTAGGAAATGAAGCAATAGCTGATTTAATAGCATATTTAGGCTCTATCGCTCCAAAAGATATAAGTGCTAAAGCAGTTTTTGAAGATGCTTGTTCAAGATGTCACTCTATGAAATATGCAAAAATTTCATCAACTACACAAGTTGATGTAGTATCTAAATATATGGGTTCAACTCCTCCAGACCTTTCTATGATGATTAGAAGTAGAGGTGACGAATATCTACATAAATTTATTAATGACCCTCAAAAATTACTTCATGGTACATCTATGCCTAGAGTTGGTTTGACAAAAGAGTCTGAAGAGAAAGTTGTAGAATTTATGACCCAAACTGGTGATTCTAAAAAAGATGAAAGAGAGTCTTTAGGACCGAAAGTATTAATGTATTTGGCTATTTTAGCAGTATTTGCATATTTATGGAAAGTTAAAATATGGAGAGAAGTACACTAATTAGTGTACTTTCTTTTTAAGTATCTCAAGGAGAGTATAATTATGAGAAAACTAAAAACTTTAGTTATTATAAGTGCTTTAAGTTTGTCGCTTAATGCAGCGGATAATACACAAAAAACAATGCTTGGAATGGAAGATGGATTAAATTCTATCCAAAAAGGGTTTTTATATAATAGTGTTGAATTAATTAAAAAAGGTGTTGAAAAAATTCAAGAATCGAATAAAGTTTATAAAGACCCAAAAGCAGTAACAGCTTTTTTACCTGAAAACAAAAAACATATGTCAAATATAGCATTTAGGTCAGCAGCTAGAATTGATGTTGCAACTTCTGATTTATTAGAATATTTAAAAGCTAAAGAGATGAATAAAGCTCATGAATCATTTTCTGATATTTTAGATGCTTGTACTGCTTGTCACTCTATCGTTAGAAGCTGGTAATTTTTAAAATTTAGAGGTTGTTTGAAAAACCTCTAAATTAATTTATACTTTTTTACTACTTGTTTATTTAACAAATCTTGATTTTTTACATATCAAATATCTTACAGTATTAAAAATGAAATAAAATTGTATTACACTTCTCTTATTAAAACCTTCAAGGGGTACAGTATGGATTATAATTTAATAAAAGAGTGTTTTTCTGAACTAAAAGAGATAAAATCAGTTTTAAAAGAGTGTGCATACTCTAAACAAGATGATTTAAATGATTATCCTAAACTTAGTATTGTTAATTTAAAACAATATTTAAAACTTAGAAGTATAGATATAACCTATTTACAAGAAAAGCTAATAAAACTTGGTTTGTCATCTATTGGTAGAAGCCAACCTCATATATTATATACTATAAATCAAATATTAATTATATTATCAAAATTACAAAATGAAGAGTATAATGAAATTGACAATCCTCTTGATTATGATTTGGCTTATAAAATTATGAATAAAAGATTAAAAATATTTGGTTTTACAGCAGAAAGTCAATATGCTAAAACAAAAATTATGGTGACATTGCCAAGTGAAGCTGCATTTGATAGTAAGCTTATAGAAGAGTTGGCTACAAATGGTGCTGATATTTTGAGAATAAATAGTGCTCATGATGATACACAAAGTTGGCGAAATATGGCTGAAAGTATAAAAGAGATAAATCAAAAACATAATTTATCTACTAAAATATATTATGATTTGGCTGGACCAAAAATAAGAACAACAAAAATTAAAAAAATTAAACCACCTGTAAAAATTGGCTCAAGAGCAATAATAAAAAAAATAAGATTAATTGATGATACAAAAGCACAAACAAGGGAAGAGATAAACTCCTTTGATGCAATAATTGCTATAAATAAAGAATTTTTGAAAAAATGTGAAATAGGTGACAAAATTGAATTTAAAGATTTATATGATAGAAAAAGAGTTCTTGAGATAGTCTTTATTGAAGATTTTAATATAGTCTGTGAAATAAAAAACAGTGCTATCATAGATGAAAGTACTGTACTTAAATTGTCTAAAAAAAATAAAAAATATAAAACTAATGTAAAAAATATAAGAGAAGTTGTTGAAGAGATAAGAGTATTTAACAATGAGCATATTTTATTAAAAGCAGATATTGATGAAGGATATGCAAAATATATAAAAGATGGTATTGAACAAATTGCTACTATTGGTTGTTCGTCAATTGAGGCAATTCATTGTGTTAAAGTTGGCGATAGAGTATTCATTGATGATGGTAAAATTGAGCTTAAGGTTGTTGAAAAAAAAGAGAGTGAGATTTTATGTGTTGTTGTTAGGTCTAAAGATAAAGGTGTTGTAATAAAAGAAGAAAAAGGAATAAATTTTCCTGATAGTGATATAAATTTAAAAGCGATAACAGATGAAGATATTGAAAATTTATTGTCGGTTATTGATTATGTTGACATTATAGGTATTTCATTTTGTCAATCTAAAGAGGATATTGAAGATTTAATATCTATATTAAAATCAAAAAATAATATTAATCTTAGTATTGTAGCTAAAATAGAGACACAAAAGAGTGTAAAAAATCTACCTTCTATATTAGAAGCACTTATTGAACATAATAACAGTGGTGTCATGATAGCAAGAGGTGATTTAGCTATTGAAGTTGGTTTTGAAAATTTATCTGTTTTGCAAGAAGAGATATTAAATTTATGTGAGGCAGCTCATATGCCTGTAATTTATGCTACTCAAGTTTTAGAAAATAAGATGAAAACAAATTTGCCAAGTAGAGCAGAGATTACAGATGCAGCTTTTGCACAAAGAGCAGATTGTATTATGTTAAATAAAGGGGCTTATGCTGTTGATACAATTAAAATATTAAAAACTATACTTAGACAGATGCATAAATTGTTTAAAAAGAATAGACAACTTTTAACAATTGAAACACATTGGTGTGTATAAAGATTAAATTATATTAAAAGTTAGAAAATTAATATAAATTTTATTTTTTTAATTTTATTTTGAACTTTTAGAGAGTAAAATCAATAAAAATAAACAATAGAAAGGTGATAGATGAAAGCAGTAGTTATGGCAGGCGGATTTGGAACTAGGATACAACCATTGACAAGTTCTTTACCTAAACCTATGTTGCCAGTTATTAACAAACCTATGATGCAACATGTGATAGAGAGACTTAGAGACCAGTTGGGTATAACAGATTTTGTTATTTTGTTATATTTTAAACCAGAAATAATTAAGGATTATTTCAAAGATGGTAAAGAGTTTGGGATAAATATTCAATATGTTTTACCTGATGATGACTATGGTACTGCTGGTGCTGTTAAATGTGCTCAAAAGTATTTAGACGATAGATTTATTGTTGTAAGTGGGGATTTGGTAACAGATTTTGATTTTACAAATATCGTAAAGTATCATGAAGATAAAGAGTCGCAACTTACTATTACATTGACATCTGTTGATAATCCATTGCAATTTGGAGTTGTTATTACAGACCAGAATGGAAAAATTCAAAAATTTTTAGAAAAACCAAGTTGGGGTGAAGTGTTTAGTGATACTATAAATACAGGTATATATTTAATCGAGCCAAATATTTTAAATTATATTCCTGAAGATGAAAATTATGATTTTGCAAAAGATTTATTTCCTAAGCTGATGAAAGAGAATATTACACTTTGGGGTTATAATGCAAATGGATACTGGAGAGATGTTGGAAATCCAGAAAGTTATAGAGAAGTTCATCAAGATATTCTTGATTTAAAAGTTGATATTAAATTCCCAGGCAAATTTGTTCAAATTGATGGTGCTAAAATTTATTTGGAAGATGAAAATACATCTTTAGATGGTGTAAATTTAAAAGGTGTTGTCGTTTTAGGAAAAAATGTAAAATTATCTCCTGATGTAGAACTTAGAAATGTTATTTTGGGTGATAATACAGTTGTAGATGAGAAAACAAAAATAAGTGATTGTACAATTTGGAATGATGTTTTAATTGATTCAAAAACAAAATTAAGTAATTGTGTAATATGTAATAATAATAAAATTGGAAAAAAAGTAAAAGCTAAAGATGGTTTAATCTTAGCAGAAAATTGCGAAATTGATAGATTAGTTAGCTTTGAAAAAGATGTAATTGTTTGGCCTGATAAAGTTGTAGAAGAGGCTTCAATTGTAAGTAATAATATTATTTGGGGTAGTAAATATAAAAATTCTATTTTTGAAGCTGGTAGTGTAATAGGTAGAACAAATATAGAACTTTCATGTGAAATGTCAACAAAATTGGCTGAATCTTTTGGTTCTATTTTACCAAAAGGGTCACTTGTTTATGTATCAAGAGATTATCACAAATCTTCAAGAATGTTGAAAAGAGCATTTTTAGGTGGATTGTTATCAACTGGTATAAATGTTGTAGATATTCATACAATGCCATCAAATGTCATGAGATATAATCTTTCAAATGATGAAAATGCAGTTGCAGGTATTCATTTTAGACAATCAGTAGAAGACCAAACAAATACAGAGATTGTATTCTTTACTCAAGATGCTTTAACAATTGATACAAATACTGCTAAAAATGTTGAACGAATATTTTTTAGAGAAAATTTTAGAAGAGTGAATTTTAATGATATTGGTCAAATTGTATCAGCTGAAGATAATGCTTTTATAAATAGTTATAAAGCTGGAATAATTAAAAAATTAAATTGTGATATTATTAAAAAATCAGAAATAAAATTA
>JACAEZ010000059.1 GCA_013388565.1 Campylobacterales bacterium
AATTACCTTTTGGGTAGTCCTGCAAAATTTGTTAAAACTCCACTACTATAACTATTGGCACTACTTAAATAAATGCTATTGCAAAATTCGGGTTAAAAGGAGATTTTAATTAATGAAGATATTTCATAAAGATGGTATTGATACTATTATTATTGATTCTGATATAGATACACAAGATGGATTTGATAGATTAAAGACATTTATAAAAGAGGGAAAATCATATAAAATAGAATTTTTAAGTAATATAACACTTCAACAAGGAGTTGTACTTTATTTAGCTGAAATAGTTCAAAATCCAAAATATAATATTAAAATTGCGATTAAACACCCTTTTTTATCAAGTTATTTTCATAAGTTAAGTATAAAACATGAAAAATTAAGCTCGTTATTAACACATAAAAAAATCTCTCATGAACTGTTTGATGTAATCTTACTTAGCGGTTCTGCTGGAAGTTATGAGTATATTATGTACATTCTTCAAAACCTACCAATAAATAAAGCAACAATAGTTATAGTTCAACATATTGGTGAAGGTTCAAAACATCTTCATGAAATTATAGAAATTAAAACACCTTATAAGGCTACATATATAAATGATGGTATGGTAGTTATGCCAAAAATAGTATATATTGCACCTCCAAATTACCAAAGTATCGTAGAAGATGGAGTTTTTAGACTAAAAAAGATGGGAAATGTAAATTTTGCAGAACCTTCTATTACTGTTACTATGAACTCTTTAGCTAGTCATTATAGAGATAAATTTTGTGCAGTGTTATTATGTGGCTATGGTGCAGATGGTACGACTTCACTAAAAGAGGTTACAGATTATGGTTCAAAAGTAGTAACTATCGAACCTTCTCTTTGTCATGATAGTTATATGATAGTAAAACATGCAATAGAAACAGGTCATGTCTCTTTTATCTTTAACCCAAATGAACTAATAAATTATTTAAAAGAGAGAGTAATTAGCGAACAAAAAGAAGAAAAAATTGTAAAAGAGTTTTTAGACAAATTATATGAACAGTATGGCTATGATTTTAGAGATTATCAAATTCAAAGTTTAATTAGACGAATAAATACTTGCATGGATAAAGTTGGTATTGGAGATTATGAGGGGTTTTTTGACGAAGTTTTAAATAACAAATCAACATTTACAAAACTATTTTTTGAACTATCAATAAATGTAACACAATTTATCAGACAACCAAATAGCTATGAGTATCTAAAAGAACATGTATTACCATATCTAAATAACTATTCACATCTAAAAATGTGGTGTGCAGGTGTTGCAAGTGGCGAAGAAGCATATTCTCTAGCTACACTACTAGATAGCAAAAAAATGTTAGAAAAAAGTATAATATATGCAACAGATTTTAATCCATATATATTACAAATTGCTAAAAATGGGCTTTATCCAAAGAAGCAAATAGATGATGTAACTCTATCATCAATAGAAGAAATTAATCATTTTAAATCATTATTTAGCTTTTTGGGAGAGATTGCAATAGTAGATAAAAAATTACAAAAAAATGTACATTTTTTTACACACAATCTTACAACAGATTCATCTATCGGTGAATTCCAATTAATTATTTGTAAAAATGTACTTATCTACTTTAATGAAAAGTTACAAAAAAAAGTACTTAGACTATTTTACGATTCTTTATCACTTGATGGTTATTTAGTGTTAGGACAAAGCGAAACAATAGTAGATTTTGAAACAAAAAAATTGTTTAAATTAATTTCAAGTGAAGCAAAAATATATCAAAGAGCTTAAATTGCAACTATTTTGCTCAAAGGATATTCAGTAACAACATATAAATCTTAAGTACAAAGAGCTAAAAGCATTTTAGCCTACATGCATTCTCAAAATCAATTTAATATTGGTTGTGATGCTTCAACTAAAGGAGCTATGAATATGGTTTTGGATGATGTTCTGGGTGGTTTGTTTTAGGAGAGGTCTAATGAATACAGCGATGGCTATTTTTAAAAATCGTCAAAGAGTTCTTGAGCTTGGGTTGGTTAGTAAATTTTAATATTTAAAGGGGGTAGAAAATGTTTGATTGTATAGAAAATTATCCAAATAATGCAAAACCGATATATCCAAAAAAAAGATAGGGATAAATATAAAAATGATATTTTATCATTAGAGCATGGGCTAGTGATTATGATGGCAAAACTAGAGGTTGTCCGTCAAGAGATATGGCGATTAGAGGAAGTAGTGATTTAGATAAATTGGCTGGAATGATTCTTGCAGCATTTGATTTTAATATGGACCATTTGTATGAGTTTTCTGATACAGTAGAAAATAAAAAGCAAGAGCTGTATAGAATGTATTTTGAAGGTGAAGAAAAATATGATAAAAATCAATCTTATACCGATAATATAGTGGTTGCTCAAATTTTTAAACCAAAAAAGAAGATGGTGTTTTTGTTTGATTATGGTGATATGTGGTTTTTTGTTTTAGAGTGTCTTGAAATTAGAGAACCAAAACCTACGGAGAAAAGATTTCCTTATGGATTTAATGTAAAAGGTGAAGCACCAATACAGTATCCTAATTGGGAAGGTGAAGAGTAGTTATAAAAAGGAGCTATTTTGTGAATAAAAAGATATTTATCTACGGTGATAGTGGTCATGGTAAGGTGGTGGCTAGTATTGCTAAAAGGTGTGGTTATGAGGTGGTTGGGTTTATTGATGATAGTGAGAGTCCAAAAGAGATTTTAAATTTTAAATCAGTCAGTTTTGATACATTTTTACAAAATTTTAGTAGCTGTTATGTAGCTCTTGGAATAGGTAATAACAAAATTAGATGTAAGATTTTTAATAAATTAGCTCTTCATGAGATAAAAATAGCTACATTAATTGACCCCTCGGCTGTTGTTTGTGAAAGTGCTTTTATAGATGTTGGGAGTGTTGTCATGCCACTTTGTGTAGTAAATAGCGAAGCAAAAGTTGGTCGAGGGGTTATATTAAATAGTAGCTCTGTTATTGAACATGATAATGTTATAGGTGATTTTGTGCATATTTCGCCAAAAGTGGCAATTGCTGGAGCGGTGAGTGTTGGGGAATTTTCGCATATTGGGATAGGTAGTTCAGTTATTCAATGCTTAAATATCGGTAAAAATGTAGTTGTTGGAGCTGGTGGTGTTGTGTGTGATAATTTAGAAAGTGATAGTTTGTATGTTGGAGTTCCTGCAAAAAAGATAAAAACAATTGAGAGGGTAATATGTTAGTAGATTTGCACAATCACACAACTTTATGTAACCATGCAACAGGAAATATGAGAGGTTTTGTAGAAAAAGCAATCTCTCAAGGTGTAAAATATTTTGGATTTAGTGACCATGCACCTATGAATTTTGATATGGAATATCGCATGAAGCTTAGTGAAATGCGGTTTTATGAAAATCAAGTGAAGTTACTAAAAGATGAGTATGCTGGAAAAATAGAGATTTTACTTGGATATGAGGTTGATTTTTTAGATGGTTTTATTGAAAGTGCAGTTTTAAACTCAAAAGTTGATTATTTTATAGGTTCGGTTCACTTTATAAACAAATGGGGTTTTGACAATCCTGAATATATAAAAGAGTATGAGAATAAAGATATTGATTTGATTTGGAGTGACTATTTTGAAGCAATATCAAATATGGCTAAAAGTGGGCTTTTTGATATTGTTGGGCATTTAGATTTATTGAAAGTGTTTAAATTTTTGCCAAAAAAAGATATTAAAATGTTGGCTCTTGAAGCGATAAAAGAGATAAAAAAAGCAAATATGGTTGTTGAACTTAATGTAGCAGGACTTAGAAAACCGATAAATGAGCAGTATCCATCAAGAGAGCTTTTGGAACTCATTTTTGAACATGATATTGATATTACATTTGGAAGTGATGCACACTCTATTGAACAAGTTGGATTTATGCGAAATGAGATTATAGATTTGGCTAAAAGTGTTGGATTTGATAGATGTGTTGTATTTAAAAATAGAGATAAAGAGTATTTAAAAATTTAAATACTCTTTGTAAATTTCAGATATTAAAATAAAGTGCCTCTTCATGATGAACAATCACCGCACTTGTTGATTGTTCTGGGTGGATTTGAAATGTCTCCGAAAGTGTTATGCCAAACTCTTCTGGTTTTAAAAGCTCAAAAATCACTCTATTGTCTTCTAAATTTGGACAAGCTGGATAGCCAAATGAATATCTACACCCACTGTATCCACTCATTTTTACATCATCTAAACTATCTCTTTCGCCTCTTAAGATGTTCAGTTCAGCTCTTACTTTTTTATGTACGATTAAAGCTAAGATTTCAGCTAGTTCTACACACAATCCATGAACTAAATAGTACTA
>JACAEZ010000060.1 GCA_013388565.1 Campylobacterales bacterium
AAATTATGGAGCCGATGCTGTTTATGGCGGTGTTAGCCACTTTTCACTTAGAATTCGTTCTGGTAAAGAGTTTACTTATGAGAGCTTTAAAGAAGCGATAGATTACACTCATGAACAAAACAAAAAATTATATGTCACAATAAACGGTTTTCCTTTTAACTCTCAACTAAAACTTTTAGAAAAGCATATAGAAAAGGTGGCTTTAATGTCACCAGATGCACTCATTGTCTCAACTCCTGCTGTTATAAAACTATGTAAAAAAGTAGCACCAAACATACCATTACACCTATCAACACAAGCAAATGTACTAAACTATTTAGATGCAGAGTTTTATTATGATATTGGAATTAGCAGAGTTATAGCTGCTAGAGAGATAAGCTTAAATGATGTGATTGAGATAAAAAAACATTTGCCAAATCTTGAAATAGAAGTATTTGTTCATGGAAGTATGTGTTTTGCATATAGCGGTAGATGTTTGATTAGTGCAGTGCAAAGCGGTAGAGTTCCAAATCGAGGAAGTTGTGCAAATGATTGCAGATTTAATTATAATTTATATGCTGAAAATCCAGATAATGGCACACTTTTTAGAATAGAAGAGTCTTCAGATGAAGGCACTTATATCATGAATGCTAAAGATTTAAATCTATCAAACCATATTCATGAACTAATATCATCAAATGCCATAGACTCTTTAAAAATAGAAGGTAGAACAAAAAGCCCATATTATGCAGCAATTACAGCAAAAGTTTATAGGGAAGCTATTGATGATTATTACGATGGAAAAACTGATACCAAAAAATATGAAGCAGAACTAAATACCACAAAAAACAGAGGTTTTACAGATGCTTATTTAGTCCAAAAACCATTTGAAAGACATGACACACAAAACCTTACATCAGCTATGAGTGTTGGGGAGTGGGAAATTAGTGGACTTGTAGATGAAAATGGTGAAACATTCATGTGCAAATACAAAACACTATTAAACGAAGATATAGAAATTCTAACTCCAAAAAATCAACAATTAGATACTATTGATAACGAAATTGGCTCTATTAAATTAATAGATAATAAATATTATATAAATTTTAAAAAGCTTTTAACAATAACAAACAAGGAGTTAACAAGTGTTCATAGCGGAAATCTAAACCCTATAAAACTTCCAACAAAACTACCACCATTTACAATATTTAGAAAAAAATCTGAACAAATAAGCCAATAAATTATTGGCTTATTTATCTAATGAATAGACAATCTCTTTAGTAATTTTTTCAAATGTAGTTACATATCCACCATGGTCTTTTATAAAATTTTGTGCTTTTTGTTCACTTTCAAATGGAATTAGTTCATTTCCCATAGGTCCAAAAACATCACTATTTAATACAAAATATGCACTTTTTGCCTCAATCCCAACAACATCATAATAATCAGTTACAAAAACAGTCTTAAATTTATCACTTTTTGCACCAAATTTTAAAGGTTCAAAATAGAACTTAAACATATCCTTTGCACCATCAAATACAAAATATTTATCATCTTCAACCTCTATTTTTGCAACCCATTTTTTATAAGGTTCAACAAACATACCACAAACAGGGCATTTATCCTCTTTTTTTACACTTAAAGGCTCTTTTTTATCTTCATGATGAGTATCTTTTGAAGTTAAGAACAAAGCCAATGCATGAAGTTGCCCCTCATTCAAATTTTTACAAACACCACTCTCTTTTAAAAAAACTTTAGTTTCACTCATCACATGAAAATGTTGATTTAACTTCGATTTATCGCACACATTAGAGTTAAAAATTTTCTCACCCATCGCTATTTTTTCACTCTTTCTATGACTTATCATCGTGTTATCACTCATAAAATCTTCAGTAGCCTTTTTCAAGGCATCGCTAAAAGTACCTATAGTTCCACCATTTTCTGTTTGAAACTTCACAGCATCATCTTTTGTACTAAAAGCATATTTACTAACCATACTCATAGTGCCTTTTACTTTACTGCCAATCACATAAAAAGCTTTTGTCGCATCAATTAGCTTATTACTATTTGTATCAACAACTAAAATTTCACTCGCCTCTTTCAAATCAACTTTACCATTTGTTAAAAAATCAACCAAACAGTGAATAGAACAAAACTGTTTAACCCTACCATCTTTTAATTTTAAGACATGATTGGTCTTATAAAATGTAGGTAAATGCATACCACAAAGTGAACAATACTCCTTATCTTTGCCATCTTGAATAATCACAGCACTCTTTGGTTCAACACTCTGAAACAAATTTTGCCCAAACAAAGAGCATACCATCAATGAGAAAAAAATAACTTTTTTCATGAAACCCCTTTAATATAAGATATTATGCAATATAACATACAATTGTTAAATTTGTATAAAATTGTTTATAAATACTTTTATACTATGTTTTTACATAAAAATTTTATTAATTTTCATTAATTTTTTAAACAAAAAATAACAATAAAAATGATAAATTGTCTAATTATAAGACATAAAATGTTTAAAAAATAGACGATGTTACCAAAAGTAATATGTATCAAGGAGAAAAGATGGCAAAAATAACAGTTGACCCGATTACAAGAATAGAGGGGCATTTAAAAATTACGGCAGATATTGATGAAAATGGTATCACTCAAGATGCTAAATGTCATGGCGAAATGTTTAGAGGTATCGAAAAAGGGTTAGAGGGTAAAGATGCAAGAGTGGCTCAACAAGTTACACAGAGAGTTTGTGGAGTTTGTCCGTATGCTCATGCAGAGGCGGCTTCACTTGCACTTGAGATGGCAATGGGGATAAAACCAAATAAAAATGGGCAACTTTTAAAAAATTTAATCATCGGAACTCATCAAGTTCAAGATTATATTTTGCATTTTTATACACTTTGTGCATTAGATTTTATTGATGTGACTGCCATTGTCAAATATGAGGGTAATAATAACGGCATGAACCAACTTAAAAAATGGGTTTTAAGCGAATTGAAAAATAATGAGATTTATCCAGCAGCTCCGTTTTTACCACGATATGAGGCAGCTTATGTGGAGGATAAAAATGTAAATATTACAGCTATCCAAAACTATTTAGAATCGATTGATGTTATGCGAAAGTTACATAAAATGGTAGCAATTTATGGGGCAAAATCACCTCATGTTGTGGCTATTGAGGCTGGTGGTGTGACTACAATGCCGACAGTTGATAATATAAATCAATATAGAACATACCTAAAAGAGGTGGCTCCGTTTGTTACAAAAAATTATGTGAATGATGTTTTAACGGTTGCAAAGGCTTTTCCAGAATATTTTAAAATAGGTGCTGGTTATCCAAACTTTTTAGCTCATGACTTTATGCCAGATGAAAATGGTGAAAATCATCTATTTAGAGGTGGTGCGATTATTGATTGGAAATATACAAAATTTGATGTAAATAAAATAACAGAAGACCACACATTTTCATATTATGAAAACAGAGGCAATAATATTTTCAAACCACTAAATAGTGAAGGG
>JACAEZ010000084.1 GCA_013388565.1 Campylobacterales bacterium
GAAGATTAGATGAATATTTGGAACTCTAACAAGGTGTTACGATTGGTGACTGACACAGAATTCTTTACAGTTTCCCATTATATCTTTTTCTACTGAAATTTTATCCTTTGAGAATAAGCAAATAATGGCTCCAGCTCAATTGTGCAGACAGTGTTTGCACAATTTTAAAAGTCTTATAAAATTTCACCATATTGTGAAGATTTCTTTTGCTAAATCCTTTGCCATACTCATAACTTAACTTTTGGCTTAACTCTTCTATAAGCCTCTCTCCATATTTTGCTTTTTTGTTTTTTATATCTTTATGATTTAAACTTAAAAAAACACATTTCATTTTTTCAAAGTTAGCATAATTTAAAATCACTAATATATTTTGCGATTTTAACTTTTAAAATCATGTATTATTTTTTAGTCAAATGGATAAATATATCCGTTTTTACAATGTACTATTTGTATCAAAACTTCAAAAGCTCATTATATTTTTAATTATTTATCGTATTTTGATTTAAACTCTAAAAACTTTGCCCACCTTTTGGCTATTAGGTTTTCATCTTGTTTATGAGTTTTTGGTATTGTTTGTTTGAATAGTGGCATGGATTGACCTTTAGTATTATGTTATAGTAAAAAAATAGTAAAAACCATAATATCTTTATATAAACTCACCCCATCGGATATAAAATCTCATCATGAACGGCTTTGCACTTCTGCAACACCTCATCACTCAATCTTATTTGAGAGGCTTTTAGGTTATCATCAAGTTGAGATACTCTTGTAACACCGATGATTGAAGAGGCTACAAAATCAAAACTAAGTGTCCAAGCGATAGCTAAAGTTGTAGGTGAGATATTTAACTCTTTTGCGATTTCGATATATTTTTCAGTTGATTTGAGTGTTTTTTCATTTAAAAATCGTTGAGCCATTATCCTTATTCGTTCGTTTGGGTTTTTGATATAGCTTGAAAATCTTGCATCTTCTGGAATAAAATTTCCATTATATTTTCCACTCAAAACACCACCTGCGTTTGGGGAGTAGGGTAGTAGTGAAATTTTTTCATTTAAACACACTTTGGCTAAATCATCTAAAAATCTTCTATTTAACATCGAAAAGTTGTTTTGAATAGATTCAAATCGTTTGTAATTTTTCATTTTTGAGGTATAAAGTGCTTTTGTAGTGTTGTAGCTTGTATCGTTTGAAGTGCCTATATATCGAATTTTACCCTCTTTTATCAGTTCATGAAACACCTCTAATGGCTCTTCTATGGGTACTAATTTATCGCTCCAGTGAATTTGATAGAGGTCTATATAGTCTGTTTGAAGTCTTTTTAGACTCCCTTCGATAGCTTTTTTTATGTGAAACCTATCAATAGCGGTCAATCCATGACGAATAGGTGGCACAAACCATCCATTTGCTGCACCTGCTACTTTTGTTGCCAAAATGATAGAATCTCTAGGTTTTGTTTTGAGCCATTTTCCAACGATTTGTTCTGTTATTCCGCAAAGCTCTTTTTGAGGTGGCACTGGATAGAGTTCAGCGGTATCAAAAAAATTGACCCCTTTTTCATAAGCATAATCTAAGATTTTTAAAGCTTCATCTTCGCTTTTACATTGAGTACCAAATGTCATAGTCCCTAAACATATTTCACTTACTCTAAGTCCGCTTTTTCCGATGTATCTATGTTTCATGGGTGTTTCCTTTAAATTGTTTATAGATTATAAAGATATTCTGGTGCTATATCCGCACCAGTATCCCAAATGAGTGTTTTATGAATTTTAAAATTTTTAAATATTTCCACATTTTTAAGAGGTTGAAAAAAAGGGTGTTTTTTTGAATAAATATAATTTTGCAAATCTACAATTTTCTCTTTTCCATTATTGAAGTATAGTTTAACTGTAAATCCGTCAATATATTTTGCATCTGTGATATTTAAAATCATGGCAAACTCCTTAATTTAATGGTGGGATTTTCTCAAATTCAGCTTCATTTTGAATATCATTCCAAGCTTTTCTTATTAAATGTTTATTTATTTTCCACCATTTTTTTACAAGTTTCGTAGCTGTTTTTGGTAATTTTCCATTTATGACTTCACCATTTCCAATGTCAAAAACTCTGCATATTCTGCATGAAAGTGCATTGGTGGATGTTCATCAAAATATATGGTAATTCTAATACCATAAAAACTACTTATTTCAGGCATGTATTCTCCAGATTATTTTATCTTAACAGCAAACCCTCTTTTTTGGTATGTTGTAATTACATAACTTGCACTTTTTATATTTGCATCAAATCCAAATTTTTGTTTCAATTCCCACACTGCTTCATTTGCTCTTTTGAGTCCAAGTCCGCTATTTGCTACTTCAAATAGATTGTCTAAATCTTTTTTTGTAAGGTTTAATTCATGCAACAATTCACCGTTATACTCTTTGATATGTGAAATTACTTTAAAATCGTTTATATCTACAAATCCAATCACTTCAAAACTGTTTTTGTTGTTAAAATTTGCAATCTCTTTGTGTAATCTTTCATGACAACTTTTTGACATTCTAAAATCTCCAATTTTCATATCTAAACATTGAATGACTTTTTGAGATGAGGTTTCGAGAGTGTTTGTATCATGCTCTTTTATTAATGTTTGATGTTGTGAAGAGTTGTTATCAATTGTTTTAATTGTCAAAGAGTCAAGTTTGGCTTTTAGTTTGTTATACTCATCTTTTGAAATATATAACGATAAATCAACACTATTAGAACTATTGTTTGAACTACTACTTGAAGTTACTGTATTAACTATATTAGTTGTGTTATTTATCTCATTTTTAGTTATTTTAACAACTTTTTGATACTCTGCTTGTATTTTTGTAGGCAAATGATAAAATGTTAAATCATCTTTTTTTATATACTCTTCGGCTAATGTTTTTTTGTCAATACCATTAAAATTCCCCAAAAATAGAGCAATAATTACAGATATTACAAATAGCATGGCAAAAATCATTGTAGAGACTATCCATATTTTACTGTTATTTTTTTCTTGTTCTTCCATTATTAATTACCTTTAATTTAAAATTCATACTTCATGGAGATATATCTACCAAAACCATCCCCATTTACACCATCTGGAAAATATCCATTATGCGAAATTGTTTTCATTCTCTCATCAAGCAGATTTTTAAGTACAAAATCAAATCTCAAATCTTTTAAATATTTATCTCACTCCACGACATCATAACATTTAACCTTTTGAAAAGACAATCTAAGTAAATCAGTTAACAATAAAAACTCCTCGTTCTTTATTGTGATATTTACCAATACACTCTTGAGCCACTC
>JACAEZ010000047.1 GCA_013388565.1 Campylobacterales bacterium
AATCCAATTTTTGAGTCTAATATTTTATTAAAATCCAAACCTACTCCAAAAGTTGTTATATCACCTAATATTTTTGTACCTTCTGCTGTGTAATTTGGACCTAAATAAGGATGAGCTTTAAAATTTCTTAAATGATTAATTCCAATAGATAATAAATTATCACCAACTTTTGGAATAGAACTTTCAAAATAAAGTCCATAAACTTCTGCATTATCTATTGTTTCACGATTACATTGATAAGCATAAATATCACCATCTAATGTATAACTTTGTGCTATTATAGCTCTTAAAAAACTATCTTTTGTATTTGTAATATTAGAAACATTTGATGTTAATATCGCACCAAAACTATTCATGTCAAATACAATAGCCGGAAACATAGATTTTCTACTGCTGTTATCAGAATATTGCATAGGTGTTCCACCACTTGTAGGTAATATTCCAAAACTAAAAACCATTGGAATATCATTTATATAATCAAATTTATAATCAACATATGCCCTATCAATATCAAAAGATGTTTTATTTGGAGAAGATTTTATATCATGAGATAGAATACACATTCTCTCTTTAGATTGTGTACTTCTATTAACTACCATTCTACCTTTAAATGAGGTATCATCAAACAAATTAGCAGTCATGTTAAATTTAAATTTAAAAGAGTGGTGAGGGTCAAACTCTTTTTTAAATTCATCTCTTCTTTGTACACCGCCATTTTCTACATCTAATGTATCTTCACCCTCTATAAAATTACTTTTATAATCTAATAAATCAACTCTATAACTAGCTTCTGGAGTAAAATTTATCTTATCCATTAACATTTTTGTTTCAGACTTTTCTGCTATATTTGACAACTCTTTAATTTGAGTTTTTAATATTTCATGTTCTGTAGCTGTTTTTATTTCAAACTCACTAAAACTCTTAGAGCCTATTTTTGACTTTAAATCATTTAACTCTCTTTTTGTAGCCTCATTCTCTTTTTGAATTTGTTCAATATATAAACTAAGCTGTTCAACTTTTTTTTCTAAACATTCACTTTTATTTAATTTACACTCATCAGCACTAACTGAAATAATAAATAAAAATATTAATATACATTTTTTCATAAAAAACCTTATAAACCAGGAACCATAGGATGGTCAGAATCAGCTGCATGAGAGATAAGATACTCTTTTAAATATTGTAATTGTTTATCATCTAAAATATCTAATTTATAATTTTTTAATTTTTCTTTGTCAGAAAAAATTCTTTGCCACTGCACAGATGCCTTTAAACCAGCACTTAAACCGAATTTCTCTGCAATCTCTTTACCTTGAGAGTTGGCATTAACAATTGAAAAAAATAGATACATTAAAATAATAAATTTTATAACCAATTTACAAATCCCCAATTTTAATTTAAAAATATTATATTTATATATCTTTTAATAGATACTTAAACAATCAAACATAAAACCCTAAATATAGTGTTTTTTCAATAATTTTTTAAAATAGGACTATTTGTATTCTAAGATAGTCTCAATATTATCTAAAATAAGCTCACCCACTCTCATATTTGTAATAATTTTTAAATCTATCAGTTTTGATTTTATTAAAATATTTAATCTTTTGTTTCCATGACAACTTAAAGCTCTACTATACAACCTATCTAAAACTTTTACATCACTTCTATAATCCAACTCTATAATCAAATCTTCTATAGCTTCAACAACTATATCATCTGTTTTTTTCTCCACAAATTTTATATTTGATTTCTCTTTTTTAGCATCATCAATCTCCAAAATTTTCCTACAAGTAAATCTTGTAAAATTTTCCGTTTTGCTAACATCAACCTTAAATGCTAAAGGAATTTTCGAATCTTTTTGTTCTATCTCTTCAAGCATTTTACTAAACATCATAATCTCAAATTTACCATGTAAATCCTCAATTGTGACTATTCCAAATTTATTATTGTTTTTGATTTTTATATTTTTATCGCTCACTAATCCAGCTATCAAAATAGAACTACCATCATCTATCTCATCTTTTTGACTAGCTAGTGTTATATCAAGAGCCAAAATACTATCTCTATATCTATCAAGTGGATGTCCTGATACATAAATTCCCAAAGTCTCTTTTTCCAGCTCCAAAATATGTTCAAGTGGATACTCATCTTTGTTTTCTAGTTCAATACTCAGTTTTACGATACTCTCATCATCGCCAAATAAAGAGCCAACTGCCTCTTTTTTCAGCCTATCTAAATCATGAACCTTTTCAATAATCATCTCAAGCTGTTCAAGCAATGCTCTTCTGGAGTAGTTAAATTTATCAAGTGTTCCAGATTTTATCAAACTCTCCAATACTTTTTTATTTACTTTTTTAGTATCAATCTCCTCTAAAAAACTCTCAATCGTATCAAAACTCTTCTCTTTTCTAATCGACAAAATCGTATCAATAGCCGCCTCACCTACCCCTTTGATAGCACCAAGCCCAAATCTAACACAACTTTCACCATCAACATCAACAACACTAAACTCCATGGAAGAGCTATTTATATCAGGTGGAAGTATCTTAATTTTTAATCGTTTCAACTCTTCGATATACATCATGACTTTATCAGTGTTATCTTTTTCGCTTGTTAGAAGTGCTGCCATAAATTCATGAGGATAGTAAGTTTTTAGGTATGCCGTTTGATATGTTATCATAGCATATGCCGCAGAGTGAGATTTATTAAAACCATACTTTGCAAAACTCTCTATCAAATCAAACAAAGCTATTGCATTCTCTTTATTAAAGCCTAATCTTTTAGCACCCTCTCCAAACTCCTCTTTATATTTTGCCATCTCATCAGCTTTTTTCTTACCCATCGCCCGTCTAATAATATCAGACTCACCCAAACTAAACCCACCAATCTCTCGCACAATTTGCATAACTTGCTCTTGATATACAATGACTCCATAAGTAGCCTCTAATATCGATGTAAGTGGAGTTGTAAATTCATCATAAAAATAGCTAATCTCCTCTCTACCATGCTTTCGCTCGATAAATTGGTCAAGCATACCTGATTCCATAGGTCCTGGTCGATAGAGTGCTAGTACTGCGATTATATCTTCAAAGGTTGTAGGTTTTAACCGTTTATTAAGGTCTTGCATACCTTTTGACTCTATTTGAAACAGTCCTAATGTATTTCCACTTTGAATAGTCTCAAAAATTTTAAAATCATCCATTTCTAAAGTATTAAAATCAACCACTTTGTTATATCGTTGTTTGATAAGTTTTAAAGCATTATCAATAACAGTCAATGTTTTAAGCCCCAAAAAGTCAAACTTTATCAAATCCACATCTTCTAAGTAGTTTAGCGAATATTGAGTAACCAAAAAATCATCATTTGCAGGTTTATAAAGCGGTGTTTTATGCCAAAGCTCTTCATTACTTATAACAACTCCAGCAGCATGAGTTCCAGCATTTCTTTTTAACCCTTCAAGTTTCAAAGCAAACTCCCAAACTCTTGAGGCTTGTTTGTCACTTTCTATCAACTCTTTTATTTTTGGCTCCATATCATATGCTTTTTCAAGATTTATATTTAACTCATTTGGTATTAGTTTTGCCATTTTATCAGCACTAGCATAAGGCACACCAAGCACTCTAGCCGCATCTCGAATAACCCCTTTTGCTAAGAGTGTACCAAATGTAATAACTTGAGCCACATTAAATCTACCATATTTATTGGTCACATAATTTATAATATCCCCTCTTTTTTCTTGACAAAAATCCATATCAATATCGGGCATACTTACCCTTTCAGGATTTAAAAATCTCTCAAATAGAAGATTGTATTTAATAGGGTCGATATTTGTAATCTCTAGTGCATAGGCTACCAAACTACCAGCAACCGAACCTCTTCCAGGACCAACTGGAATATTTTGCTCTTTTGCCTCTCTCACAAAATCCCAAACAATAAGCATGTATCCAGAAAATTTCATATTTTGTATGACTTTTATCTCAAAATCAAGCCTCTCTTTATACTCTTTATGAAGCTCTTTTGAAATATATTCAAGTCTTTTTTCAAGTCCCTTTTTACACTTATACTCAAAATAGCTATCATCATCTAAAAAATCAAGCCCTTCATATTTTGCATATTCGACTGTAAATTTAAATTTTGGCGGAATAGGATTTCCAAGTTTTAACTCCAAATTGCACTTATCAACAATCTCTTTTGTATTTTCAATAACCTCTGGAATATCAAAGTAAAGCTTTGCTACATCATCAGTAGTTTTAAGATAAAACTCACTCACACTATGTTTTAGCCTCTTTGGGTCATCAAGCTCTGCACCTGTTGAGATACACATAAATGCTTCATGATACTTTGCATCACCTTGTTCGAGATAATGTGTATCATTTGTAGCTATGATTTTTATACCTGTTTGGAGTGAAAGTTTTATTATCTGTTCATCTACATACAGCTGGTCATTTATCCCATGTCGCATAATTTCTAAATAAAAATCATCTCCAAATATCTCTTTATATTCAAGTGCCACCTCTAAAGCTCTTTCATATCCTTTAGCACCATTTTTTCTATTTTTTTCACTGTTGAGATTTAAATGCCAATTTACCTCACCTTGCAAACAAGCACTAGAACAAATAAGCCCTTCACTGTGAGCTTTTAACAGCTTTTTATTAATTCTTGGATAGTAATAAAACCCCTCAATAAATGACATTGATGAAAGATACATCAAATTTTTATACCCAATCTCATTTTTTGCATACAAGCATAGATGAAACCTCTGTTTTGTTGTTTTATCATCTAAATCATCGCTATTATGGATATATGCCTCAAGCCCAATAATTGGCTTAATACCCTCATTTTTCATCGTCTTATAAAAATCAATCGTTCCAAACATATTTCCATGGTCTGTCATAGCAACCGCCGTCATGCCACTACTTTTTAACTTTTTTGCAAGAGGTTTGAGTTTGTTTGCACCATCAAGAAGTGAATATTCTGTATGCAGATGTAGATGTGTAAAAGGTGAAATTGACATATAAAAAGCCTTTAGTGAAGTTTAATTATTAAAATTATAGCAGATTAACAAAAATTTAATTTTATAACAATACCTATTTTACAAACTTATAATTTAAAAATGTTATAATTTTGCTAAACAAAATAGCTTATAAAGCTTATTTAAAATTCTTCAAAAGTGAAAAAAATGGATAGATTATACTACTTAAACCACTCTCCAATTGAAATTTATTTCAAAAAAAATTCTGATAACTTTGTAGTTCATGAGATACCGCTTTACGAATTTAGCGGTGAAGGTGAACATTTGGTGCTTCATGTTAGAAAAAAAGATTTAGCTACTGTTGATTTACTTCAAATATTATCAGACCAACTTGGTATCAAAAAACGAGACATCGGATATGCAGGGCTTAAAGATAAAGAGGCTCTTTCGACTCAATATATCTCAATAAATGCAAAAGATGAACATCTGCTTTCAAAACTAAACCATCCAAATATCAAAATTTTAAGTACAACAAGGCATAACAACAAGATAAAAGTTGGGCATTTAAAAGGGAATAAATTTTTTATCAGATTTAAAAAGGTAAATGAGGTAAATGCTAAAAAACTTGAAAATGTGTTTAAAACTATTGTTGAGTGCGGAATACCAAACTACTTTGGGTATCAGAGATTTGGAAAAGATAAAGCAAATTTTGAAAAAGCAAAAGAGTTGATAAACTCTAAAAAAAAGGTTTCTAATAAATTTGAACATGAATTTTTACTAAATGCTTATCAAAGTCATCTATTTAATCTTTGGCTTTCAAAAAGGATAGAAATTAGCAAAATTGTTGAGTCGTTTTCAGTTTCAGAGATTTCAAATTTTTTAAATATAAATGTAGAACTTGCTAAAAAATTAAAATCAACTAAAACATTTTTTAAAATGCTCCCTGGTGATGTGGCTAACCACTACCCTTATGGTAGGTTTTTTGTTGTAAATGATATTGAGAGTGAAAGTGAAAGATTTTTAAACAGACAACTTTGTCCAACAGGACTTTTGTGTGGCAAAAAAGTTATGCACTCTGTTGATATTGCTTGGAGTTATGAGAAAGATTTTATTGAAAATGTTCCACTTTATGGGCATAGACGATATGCTTGGGTCTTTTTGGAAAATAGTGATAATAAATAAAACGACCAAAATGGGGGGTTTGTGTTTAGTTTTTCACTTCCAAAAGGGTTTTATGCGACAACTGTTATCGAAGAGATTACAAAAAAAGATATAATCGA
>JACAEZ010000061.1 GCA_013388565.1 Campylobacterales bacterium
AAATCCAACCAATTTTTTTGGGCTAAAAGGTAACATCTTAAACATATAATACCCATTATTGCATCCGACATCTGCAACAACTTTATCTGTTAAGTTCATGTAAGGTTTTAAAATATTAAACTTTATAAAACTTTGCCATTCTGTATCAATAAAAATTTTAAAAATTTCAAATGGCCCTTTTCTCCAAGGCTTTAAAGAAAGAGCCGTTTTTTTGATATATTCAAATTCTTCAAAACTTATATCACCTAAAATCTTAACTTTATCATCAAAATCAATAATCAAATTATCAATATTTGGCAAATTTTTTATAAGTTCAAACTGTTCTATCACATTCTTAAATTGAAGTGACTTTTCTCTTTCTACTCTTATTATATTTAAATCCACACAATATCCTTTGTCAAGTTTCATTCCTAGTAATTACAAGAAATATTAGAACCTTTCTTAAAAACTTCAATCTAATTGATTATACCATCATAATGTCCTCAAAAAAACAGTCAAACATTAAATAAAAAATATTTCCTAAAACAGGCAAAATAACAAGATAAAACTATGAAAATAAGATGTCAAAAGGAAAAATATATAGTGCAACACAAAAGATAAAAATAGCAATATATACACTAAAAGAAGGACAAACAAAATAGTAAATAAATATCAAATAACAACAAAAACAATATTGTCGCTAACAACCAGCGATTTGAGTTATTTTACTATAAATTTATATCCCACTCAACACCTCATCAATCTCATTTACATCTATCGGTTTTGAAAGTATTTTGGTTATCTCGATTTGATTAAAATCATCAATATTATTCTCACTTCCATTTGCCAAAAATATAAAAATTGGGATTTGGCAACTTTTTGTTTCAAAACAGATAGTTTGAATTTGTTTTAAAACACCAATCCAATCATCTTTTATCATCAAGCTATCAATAAAAACAGCTTTGTAAAAATTTGAAAAAATAACTATCTAAAAGCTCATTTGATGAGTTTATAATCTCCACATCAACACCTCTTTTATTAAAAATAGCTTTTAAAAGTTTTTGATTTATTACATGATTTTCAGCAAGTAGCACTTTAAAGCCATAAAAATTAGAAACCACCTCTCTAGCAATTTTATGTTTTATAGTAAAATAGAACCTACTGCCACTATTTTCTTCACTCTCCAAACTTATCTCACTACCCATTTTTTTGATAAGCGATGTTGTGATACAAAGTCCAAGTCCTGTGCCACCATATTTTCTTGTAATTGTAGAGTCTGCTTGTGTAAATGGCTTAAAAATAAGCTGTTGTTTATCTTTTGGTATCCCAATGCCATTGTCACTCACACTATACTCTATCTCTACAAAATCAATATCTTTAGTTTTAAGCTTTATACTAAAAATGATTCTCCCACCATTTGGAGTAAATTTAAAAGCATTACTTAATAAATTTGCGATAATTTGCGAAAGTCGCAAAGCATCGCCAAATATTCTTTTTGGCAAATTATCATCAATCTCAACAACAAAATCTATACTTTTTTCCTGCATTTTTGCAATAAACTGTTTTGACAATTTTGAAAAAACATCATTTGGTTCAAACTCTATAATTTCAAGCTCCAATTTGTCATTTTCTATTTTTGAAAAATCCAAAATATCATTTACAATATCAAGCAAATTTTTTGTACTTGCCAAAATTATCTCTAAATACTCCCTTTGCTCTTTTTTAATATCCATATCAAGCAAAATATTTGAAAATCCTAAAATAGCATTTATCGGTGTTCTTATCTCATGACTCATGTTTGCTAAAAACATACTTTTAGATTCATTTGCTCGATTTGCCTCACGAACTGCTAATTCAAGAGATTCTGTTCTTTCATGAATAGTCTTTTCTAAATTTTGATTTACATTCCAAAGCTCCAAACTTTTGCTTTCAAGAAGCATCTCCGCCTCTTTTCTAGCTCGTCTTTCTCTCTCAAATCTCTTTTGCCAAGGATTTTCTTCACTCATGACTCAACTATTCTAAACTCAACTTGATAAGGTTCATCTGAAATTTTTTCATAACTAACATCAACATTTTTATTAAAATGTTTTGCACACCCCATAATAAGCCCATGAGCAAAACTTTCCAAATGTTTATTTGATTGATAAATTATTACAAGTTCATTTTCACTCTTTGACTTTACAAAAAATCTAGGCAAATCAGCATCTGGATATAGTTTTTTTAACCTCAACATGAACCCTATCATCAACAGTAGCTACAAAATTAATAACATTTTCATATCCATGTGCAGCCATCGGATATAGTGCCAAAATCCGCTCAAATAGATGTTCTCCAAATAAAAAAAGCAAATCTGGAATACTCTTTTGTGTAACTTCACTAAGTGAAACAACAAGTGCTAAAAGCTCTTCAAATGGATAATTTCCAGCTTGTGTAAAAGCACCACCATGAGCTAAATTTGCCTTCTCTATCATCATATCAGCCACATCAAAACCCAAAGCCTCTTCGATAAATTCAACCAATTCAGTAAAAACCAAACCTTTCATGAAACCTCCTTTTAAATTTTAATCAGCTGGAAACACATGTTTATGTTTTATCTTCTCTT
>JACAEZ010000066.1 GCA_013388565.1 Campylobacterales bacterium
CCAGAATATTATATATTATCAAGTGGAGATTTGGTTGCTGTATATTTATATGGTGATACAAGTAAAGAGTATAAATTAGAAATAAATAATGAAGGAGATTTAAATTTTCCTACATTAGGACCTATAAAAGTTGGTGGACTTAGTTTTAAAGATGCAAAGACTATTTTAATTAGTAAGCTTAAAGAATCTTTTAAAAATAGTGAAGTTTTAATAACTATAGAAAAATATTCAACAATACAAGTTACATTAGTTGGTGAAGTTAAGTATCCTGGTATTTATAATTTACCATCTTTTGCTACTATAAAAGAGCTACTGCTTTCTGCAAATGGCATAAATGATGTTGGTAGTTTAAGAGAAATTGAGTTAAAACGAGACAATGCTGTACATAAATTTGATTTATATGAGTTAATATCTAAAGGTATTGATTTAAATTACATGATGTTAAGACATGGCGATATTGTTTTAGTACCCAAATCTAAAAAAGAGGTTGAATTAAGAGGGTTTGTAAATAAAGAAGCAAAATTTGAGTTAAAAGATGGTGAAAATTTATCAGATTTGATAAATTTGGCTGGTGGATTAAAACCTAATGCATCAAAATTTGGATGTAAGATAGAGAGATTTGAACAAAATCAACAAATAAATGTATTAGAAGTTGAACTTACTAAGGAATCAAATATAGAAGTAAAGCATGGAGATAAAATTTTTGTATATAGTTTAGATGATACTAACAAAAATTTCATATTTTTGTATGGAAATGTTGTTAAGCCAGGAAGTAGAGAGTTATCTAAAAGTACAATGTCATTAAATGCACTTCTTTCTAGAGATATAAAAAATATTGGCTTAAATGGACTGTTTTTAGATAATACATATTTTGAATATGCTTTACTAAAAAGAAAAAATAAAAATGATTTATCTCATGAAATAATCTCTTTTAATTTATTAGATGTTATAAATAAGAAAAAAGATATAAAACTTCAAAAAGATGATGAAATTTATATACTTAATTATTTAGATATTTATTATAATCCTTATGTTGAAATAAAAGGTAATGCTATAAATAATATTGGTAAACATCAGTATTATGAAGGTATGAAATTGAAAGATTTAATTTATAATGCTGGAATCAAAATGCCTATTGATAAAAGTAAAATAAAAGTTACAACTTTTAATACAAAAGATTTAATGCCAAAAGTATTATTGATAAATTTAGAAAATGAACCTGATTTTAAGCTTTCCAATAGAGATATTATAGAGGTGTATGACTATTATAGTGTAAATCCTATTCCTAAAGTAGAGATTTTAGGAAATGTATATATTCAAGGAAGTTATGAACTTGGTAAGAACATGAAGATTATGGATTTGATTAAAGTTGCTGGTGGTTTAAAAAAAGATACATTCATGAACTATTTAAGATTGGTTAGAACGATAAATGTTGATGGAGAAAAATTTGATACAAAAGAGTTTTTTATAGATGTTACAAAAGTTTTAGAAAATGACCCATTAAGCAATATAGATTTAAAAGATAAAGATATTGTTAAAATTTATCATATTGATGAACTAAATGATGAACGATATTCTGTAATTAATGGTGAAGTTAGACAGCCAGGAAAATATAAAATAGGTCAAAATACAACTGTATTAGAACTTATTAAATCATCAGGTGGCTTAACAGATAAAGCTTCGAAAGAAAAAATTGAGATTGTTAGATATTCTGTAATAAATGGCATATGAGAGAAAAATATATTGACAATGTCTTTAAAAGATGTAGAAAATAACGATTTTAAATTAGAAAATTATGATGAGGTTACAATATTTAAAGTTCCAAAATGGTATGAAGATTTGAAAATAGAGATTACTGGTGAAGTGATGTATCCAGGAATTTATACAATAGAAGAAGGGGAGAAACTTTCTGATGTAATTGTTAGAGCTGGTGGATTTACAAATAATGCATTTATTGAGGGTGCTTTATTTACAAGAGATAGTGTCAAAAAGATGCAAGAAAAAGCATACAGAGATAGTTTAATAGCTTTAAAAAAAGATGCAACAACACTTGCTGCAACACCAACAGAAGCTGGACAAAATGCCCAAGATAAAATGAAGTTAGTAGAAGCAATTGATAGATTGTTAGCAGATGCTGAAAATTATGCTCCAATTGGAAGGGTATCTATCAATTTAGATAAAGATTTAGAAAAATTCAAAAATAGTTCATATAATGTAACATTAAAAAATAAAGATAAATTGGTTATTCCATCATTTAATGAAACGATATCTATATTAGGAGAGGTATTTAACCAAAATACAGTTATTTTTGAAGATGGTAAAGATGTAAGCTATTATATAAATAAAGCTGGTGGTTTAAAAGATAGTGCTGACGAAGATAGTATATATATTATTCATGCAAATGGTGATGCTGAAAAATATGATGCAGGTACTTTTTTATTTGGGCAAAATAGCAAAATTTTAAAAGGGGATACAATTGTAGTACCTATGAAAATTGATGTTACAAATGATATTCAAATCGCAAAAGATATAACATCAATTCTTTACCAAATGGCTGTTACAGTAGCTTCAATGCATACAGTTGGGGCAATATAATGCAAAATATGAGTGTAAATAATATACAGTCACAATATATATCAGAAGATGAGATAGATTTAAAAGAGTTGTTTAATACAATTTTAAAATATAAAAAACATATCTTTTTATTTACAACAGTGGTTACTATAATTACTTTAATGTATATATTATCTATTCCTAATGTATATAAATCTGAAGTAACATTATCACCACAACAAGAAAAAAGTCCATCTTTAGGTGGGCTTGGTGCATTAGCTGGAATGGCTGGTATTGATATTGGTGGAGGCGGTTCTACATCACCTGATATTTCATTTAATTTGGTATTGAATGATTTTTCTTTCATGAGAGAGTTTATAAATAAACATAATTTAACAAAAAAATTAAATGACCCAAAAATTAGTGAAAACTACACATTTGCCCTAGGATTTAGAACATTATTTGATATTAAAAATGGTTTGTTTTCAAAAAGTGAAATGAATGAAGAACAAATAAAAGCTCAACTTTTTGAAACTTATAAGTTATTAACTCAATCCATCTCTATTTCAGCAGATAAAAAAAGTTTATTAATTACTGCAACTGCAAAACATAGTGACCCTACATTAGCAAAATATTTAATTGAAATCTTTTTAAAAGATGCTAGTGATTATCTGATAAAGATAGATTTAGAAGATTTAGATAAAAAAATTACATATTATGAAACAGAGTTAAAAAAAGCTACAGACCCATCTTTAAAAGCTCAATTATCACAACTCATGAGTGCATTAATCCAAAAAAAAGTTCTTATTCAAGCTAGTGAATATTATAATGTAAAACAGATTATAAAACCTGTTGTTGCACATCCAAAAAACAAAGAGGGACCAAAAAGAGCTATGATACTGATTGTATCTTTTGTTACCTCATTTATTTTATCGATTTTTGGAGTTTTTTTCATAGAATTTATTAAAGCCAAAAAAGAGGAGTAGTTTATGTTTGATTTGATAAGTATAAAAGGTGCTATTGGTGCAGTTGATGGTTTTTACTGTGATGGTGTTAGTGTGGGATTGAAAAAAGATGATGCTTTAGATGTTGCTTTTATCTATTCTGATACAATTTGTGATGTTGAGGCAATTTTTACACAAAATAGATTTCAAGCAGCCCCTATAAAACATTTTTTAAAAAAAGGTGATTTTAATACAAATTTTGTACTTATAAATGCAAAAAATGCAAATGCTATGACAGGTGAAGCTGGTGTAGCTGATATTGATGAGTTGTTAGAAAATTTAACAAAAAAATTTCCAATGGCTATAAATCCTATCATGAGCAGTACGGGAGTTATTGGTGTTAGATTGCCAAAAGAAAAAATTGCCACTGCTTTTGATAAATTTGATTTAAATAGTAAAAATGGTGAAAATTGTGCTAATGCTATCATGACGACAGATGCTTATCAAAAAAGTGTAGCTTTTAGAGTTGATTTAAGTGATGGTGGTTCATTTACTATTGGTGCTATGGCTAAAGGTGCTGGAATGATAAATCCATCACTTGCAACAATGTTGTGTTTTATTGTAACAGATGCAAATATTCCAAAAAATGAGATGAAAGAGCTATTAAGTGAGTGTGTTGAAGATACATTTAATGCGATAAGTGTAGATGGGGATACATCTACAAATGATACAGTCATGTTGCTTTCTAATAAAAAAAGTGGAGTTTATAATAAAGAGGCATTTAAATATGCTCTTTTTGAAGTGATGAAAAAGTTGGCTCTTGATATAGCAAGAGATGGTGAAGGTGCTAAGAAACTTGTTGCATTTGAGGTAAAAAATGCTTTAAACTATGAAGAGGCGAGTAAAGCTGCAAAAGCTCTTTCAAACTCACTTCTTGTCAAAACTGCACTATTTGGTGAAGACCCAAATTGGGGAAGAATTGCCTCTACTATTGGTGCTAGTAGAGTTGAAAGTGATGAAACAAAACTTGTAATATCATTTGATGATGTTGTAGTCTATGATAAGGGTAATATCTATTTTGATAAAGAAAATGAGTTAAAAGCTGCAAATGTACTTAAAAAAAGTGAATTTAAAATTTCTTGTGATTTGGGTATTGGAGATGGTAAATTTACAGCTTATGGGTGTGATTTGGGTTATGAGTATGTTAAAATCAATGCTGATTATAGAACATAAATCTATTTTTTAATCCAAAATGTGTATAATAAGTTTTTAATCAAAAGAAGGAGTAAACATGTTACATGAATATAGAGATATTATCTCAAAACTAAAAGTTGAAGATGCTCATTTTGTAAAAGTATTTGACAGACATAATGAACTTGACCAAAAAATCCTAGATGTGGAAGAAGGTAGAGAGTATATGGAGCATTTTGAACTTGAAAAATTGAAAAAAGAGAAGTTAAGATTAAAAGATGAAGCTTATGGAATTATTGTAAAATATAAAAAGGAACATAACCTTTAATATCTGAAGTATGTCAAAAGGCTTACCTTTTGACATATTAAGCTACTTGTTTGTTAATATTTGCTACCCTAATGATAAAAAATTGGAGTAGTTTGTATCATGGAACAGTTCTTACAAAAAGCTAAAAATGCTACTAAAAAAGCATCTTCACTAACACCTCAATTAAAAAATAAAATCCTTTTAGAAATGGCAGAAGATTTAGAAAAAGCTACACCATTTATATTGTCTGAAAATAAAAAAGACATGGAGTATGCAAAAGAGAACAATCTCTCTTCTAGTATGTTGGATAGGCTTTTTTTAGATGAAAAAAGAGTTAAATCTATGGCAAATGCACTAAGAGAAATATCACAATTAAAAGAGCCTATTGGAAGAGTTTTAGATGGTTGGATTACTGATGATAATTTGCATATTAAAAAAGTTTCTATTCCAATTGGTGTAATTGGTATTATTTACGAATCAAGACCTAATGTTACAAGCGATACTGCTGGGCTTTGTTTTAAAAGTTCAAATGTATGTGTGTTAAAAGGTGGTAAAGAGGCTGAACATAGTAATGTTGCTATTACACAAATTCTTCAAAACACTTTAGAAAAGAATAATCTTCCAAAAGAGCTTATCTCACTACTACCAGATTTATCAAGAGATGGTGTTGCAAAATTTATTAAAATGGATAAATATGTTGATTTGATAATTCCGCGAGGCGGAGAGGGCTTGATTAAATTTGTAAATGAAAACTCTAGTGTGCCTGTTGTAAAGCATGACAAAGGGCTTTGTCACATATTTGTTGATGAGTTTGCAAATGAACAGATGGCTGTAAATATAGCCATAAATGCGAAAGTTCAAAGACCAGGTGTATGTAACTCTATGGAGACTCTATTGGTTCATGAGAGTATAGCTTTTTCAATTTTGCCAAAACTTCAAACAGAGTTTGGAAAATATAAAACAAAGTTAAAAGGGTGTGCAAAAACAAGAGCAATCATTGATATTTATGAAGCAACAGAGGAAGATTTTTATACAGAGTATTTAGATAATATTTTATCAATTAGAGTTGTTGAAAATATAGATGAAGCGATTGAACATATTTCAAAATATGGTTCTGGACATAGTGACTCTATCATTACAGAAAATTATACAAATTCAAATAAATTTTTAAATGAAGTTGATTCTGCTTGTGTTTATGTAAATGCTTCTACAAGATTTACAGATGGTGGATGTTTTGGGTTTGGTGCTGAAGTTGGAATTAGTACAAATAAGTTGCATTCAAGAGGACCTATGGGAATAAATGATTTAACAACATATAAGTTTATTATTAATGGTAATGGACAAATAAGAAAGTAAACAAAGGAGAAGAGCATGAAGACTATAATTGAAGAGTTATGGAATGTTAGAGATAGTTTAAATAGTGAAAGTTTGAAAGAACCTGAAATTAAAAAAGCTATATTAGATACGATAGATAAATTGGATAGTGGAAAAATCAAAGTAGCTTATAAAGATAAAGATGGAGTGTGGATTGTAAATGAGTGGGTTAAAAAAGCTATTATTATGTTCATGAAGGTTTCTCAAAACTATATCATGAATGATGGTGCTCACAAATATTTTGACAAAATTCCACTTAAGTTTGATGGTTGGGATAATGTGAAATTCGAAACATCTGGCATTAGAGTTGCTCCAAATTGTACTGTTAGAAAAGGGTGCTTTATAGAAAAAGGTGCTGTTTTGATGCCTAGTTTTATAAATATAGGAAGCTATATTGGAGAAGGCACAGTTATAGATACTTGGAGTAGCATAGGTAGTTGTGCTCAAATAGGAAAAAATTGTCATATCGGAAATGGTGTTGGAATAGGTGGTGTATTAGAGCCTATATCATCAAAACCAGTCATAATAGAGGATAATTGCATAATTGGTGCTAAAAGTGAAATATCTGAAGGGGTAATTATAGAAGAGGGTTCTGTAATATCAATAGGTGTTTGTTTGGGTAGAAATACAAAAATTTATGACAAAGAGAGTGGACAGGTATTTTATGGAAGAGTTCCTGCTAAAAGTGTTGTAGTCGCTGGAAGTTTACCAAGCGATGATGGTACATATACAACATATTGTGCAATTATTATAAAGCGATTAGATGAGATATTGACTACCAAAAAATATCCTCATGAAATATTTGAATAAAAATTAAGATTGGAGTTTGTATGAAAAAAATATTATTATCTGTAGCTGTTAGTGTAATATTAAATGCTGGATTGGTTGATGGTGTTTCTATATTGGTAAATAATGAACCAATAACACTTCATGAGATAGATAAAAGGTCTGCTATATTTAAAGCATCTAAAAAAGATAGTATTGAGATGTTAATTGAAGAGAAACTTATAGAGCAAGAGATAGTAAAAAGAGGTATTGAGGCAGATTATTTTGAAGTAGAAAATGAGATAGAAAAAATGGCAACTTCAAAAGGTATGACTATTTATCAACTTAAAAATGCTTTAATGAAAAATGGTGTTAGTTATGATGAATATTCAAATGAGATTAAAAAGAAGGTTCAAAAGGATAAGCTGTTTAAAAAAATAGCTATTGATAAAGTTAAAAATATAGATAATGATGAGTTGAAACTATTTTTTAATCAAAATAGCTACAAATATAATATGCCACAAAAAGTTGAACTTATTAATTATGTATCACAAAACCAACAAGAGTTAATGAAAATTATCTCAAATCCAATGTATCACTCAAACAGTATAGATTCTAAAGAAGAGAGTGTAAATTTAAAAGAGTTAAATCCACAACTTGCAGATATTTTGGTAAATACAAAAGAGGGACAATTTAGTCAAATTATACCTTTTGGGGATAAATTTGTAACTTTTTATATTAAAAAGAAGCTAAACTCTTCAAGTTCTGATTTTGAAAGTGTCAAAAACAGAGTTTTAAATGATTACATGATTAAAAATGAGGATAAAATTATTAAAGAGTATTTTGTAAAAGTTAAAGCAACATCAAATATTAAAATAGTAAGAGTTCCTTAATAACGATAAAAAGAGGTATTTATGTCAAGAGAGTATATTTTTTCCAGCGAATCTGTAACTGAAGGTCACCCAGATAAAATTGCAGACCAAATTAGCGATGCGATTTTAGATTATATTATAGAACGAGACCCAAATGCAAAAGTTGCTTGTGAAACACTTGTTTCAAATGGGTATTGCATTATTGCAGGAGAGTTAAAAACAGATACTTATGCACCAATGCAAGAGATTGTAAGAGGTGTAATAAAAGAGATTGGATATACAAATGCAGAGTATGGATTTGATTATCGTTCTGCAGCTGTTTTAAATGGAATAGGCGAACAAAGTCCAGATATTAGAGTTGGTGTTGAAAAAAATTGTGGGGAAATAGGAGCAGGTGACCAAGGCATGATGTTTGGTTATGCATGTCGTGAAAGTGATGTATTAATGCC
>JACAEZ010000007.1 GCA_013388565.1 Campylobacterales bacterium
AGTTTAAGTAGAAGAGATTTTCTAAAAAGCTCCGCAGCAGCAAGTGCGGCAGCAGCAGTTGGCATGAGTGTGCCAGTAGAACTAAAAGCAAAAGAGCAAGAGACACAAAAAGATTGGAAATGGGATAAAGCCGTTTGTAGATTTTGTGGAACTGGTTGTGGGATTATGGTTGCTACAAAAGATGATTCAATAGTTGCCGTAAAAGGTGACCCACTAGCTCCAGTAAATAGAGGGCTAAACTGTATTAAGGGTTACTTTAATGCAAAAATCATGTATGGTCAAGACAGACTTACAACTCCACTTTTAAGAGTGAATGATAAAGGTGAATTTGACAAACAAGGAAAATTCAAACCAGTATCATGGCAAAGAGCTTTTGATGAGATGGAAAAACAGTTCAAAAAAGCTTACAACGAGTTAGGACCTACTGGAGTTGGTGTATTTGGTAGTGGTCAATACACAATTCATGAAGGTTATGCGATGTTGAAACTTATGAAGGGTGGTTTTAGAAGTAACAACTTAGACCCAAATGCAAGACATTGTATGGCAAGTGCGGTGGCTGCATTTATGGAGACATTTGGTATTGATGAGCCAAGTGGTTGTTATGATGATATTGAAATCACAGATACAATCGTAGCTTGGGGTGCGAATATGGCTGAAATGCATCCAATTTTATGGAGTAGAGTAACAGATAGAAAACTTACAAATCCCCAAAAAGTGAAAGTTGTAAATCTATCAACTTATACAACAAGAACATCAGATTTAGCAGATATTGAAATTATTTTCAAGCCAAATACAGATTTAGCTATTTGGAACTATATAGCTAGAGAGCTTGTATATAACCATCCAGAAAGAATTGATAAAGAGTTTGTAGAGAAATTTTGTGTATTTACAACTGGTTATGCTGATATTGGTTATGGTATGAGAGCTGACATTAACCATAAAAAATATAAAAAAGAAGAACTAGACACAGCAGCAAAAGAGAAATCAAAAGTGTTAAGTGAAGATGAAGCAGTAGCTTTAAAATATTTAGGCATGAAAGCTGGTGATACTTTAGAGATGAAACATAATGCAGAGGCTGGAAATCACTGGATAATCAGTTTTGAAGAGTTCAAAAAAGCATTAGACCCTTATACTTTAGACTTTGTTGCGAAAGTTTCAAAAGGTGATAAAGATGAGAATATTGAAGAGTTTAAGAAAAAATTAAAAGCATTGGCAGACCTTTATATCGAAAAAGATAGAAAAGTTGTAAGTTTTTGGACAATGGGATCTAACCAACACACAAGAGGAACTTGGGTAAATGAGCAAAGCTACATGGTGCATCTCTTGTTGGGCAAACAGGCAAAACCAGGTGATGGTGCATTTAGTTTGACAGGACAACCGAGTGCTTGTGGAACAGCTAGAGAGGTTGGAACATTTTCACACAGACTTCCAGCAGATATGGTTGTTATGAACCCAAAACATAGAAAAGCGACAGAAAATATTTGGAAAATTCCAGCTAATACTATAAATCCAAAACCAGGTAGTCATATCATTCAAATCATGAGAGACCTTGAAGATGGCAAAATAAAATGGGCTTGGGTAAATGTTTGTAATCCATGGCAAGATACGGCAAATGCAAACCACTGGATAAGTGCGGCTAGAGATATGGATAACTTTATCGTTGTAAGTGATGGTTACCCAGGGATTAGTGCGAAAGTTGCGGATTTAATCTTACCTAGTGCTATGATTTATGAAAAATGGAGTAGCTATGGAAATGCTGAAAGAAGAACACAACAGTGGAGACAACAAGTAACTCCAGTTGGTGATGCTATGAGTGATACATGGCAATATGTAGAGTTTGCAAAAAGATTTAAACTAAAAGATGTTTGGAAAGAGTGGAAAATCGATGATAAAGTAACTTTACCAAATATTTTAGAAGATGCTAAAAAGATGGGTTACTCTGAAGATGATACTTTGTTTGATGTTTTATTTGCAAATGATGAAGCAAAAAGCTTTAAAAAAGATGACCCAATCATGGAAGGTTTCCCAAATACAGAGGTGTTTGGAGATAAAAGACATGTCGTTGGAAGTGATGGAAAAGTATTTGAAGGTTATGGATTTTTCATCCAAAAATATCTTTGGGAAGAATATAGAAAATTTGGTTTAGGTCATGGTCATGATTTAGCTGATTTTGATACATACCACAAAGTAAGAGGACTCCGATGGCCTGTTGTAGATGGTAAAGAGACTCAATGGAGATTTAATGCAAAATATGACCCGTATGCTAAAAAAGAGAATAATGGAGAGTTTGCATTTTATGGTGATGCCATGAAAGAGCTTCCAAAAGGTGACCTTTTAAAGCCAGAAAATCCAACAGAAAAATATAGCCTTAAAAATAGAGCAAAAATATTCTTTAGACCATATATGGAGCCGCCAGAGTCTCCAGATAAAAACTATCCATTTTGGTTATGTACTGGTAGGGTACTAGAGCATTGGCATAGTGGGACGATGACTATGAGGGTACCTGAGCTTTATAGAGCTGTTCCAGAAGCACTTTGTTATATGCACCCAACTGATGCAAAAGATATGGGTGTAAAAGATGGTGAGCTTGTTTGGGTAGAGAGCAGAAGAGGAAGTGTAAAGGTGAGAGTTGATACAAGAGGTAGAAACAGACCACCAAGAGGGCTTGTGTATGTACCATGGTTTGATGAGAGAGTTTATATAAACAAAGTTTGTTTAGATGCAACATGTCCTATCTCAAAACAGACAGATTACAAAAAATGTGCTGTTAAGGTTTATAAAGCATAAATCATGGAAGAAAGTAGAAGAAAATTTCTAACTCAAAGTTTGCAAACCTTAGGGCTTTGCAGTGCGAGTGGGCTTATTTGGGGGGCATTTTTAGATGAAGCTAAATCTGACCCACTTATACTAAGACCTCCAGCTGCTTTGAGTGAAGATGAGTTTTTAAAAAAGTGTATTAGATGTGGATTATGTGTTGAGGCTTGTCCGTATGAAACTTTAAAGTTAGCAGCTCCAGGAGATAAAAAACCTCTTGGAATGCCATTTTTTGAGCCACGAAAAATACCATGTTACATGTGTGAAGATATTCCTTGTGTGCCAGTTTGCCCAACTGGTGCATTAGATGAAAAAAGTGTAACTACAAATGGTGAGCTTGATATAAACCTCTCACGAATGGGTGTTGCAGTTGTTGATGAAAAATCATGTATTGCTTTTTGGGGAATTCAATGTGATGCATGTTATAGAGCTTGTCCTATCATGGATGTGGCTATCAAGCTTGAATACAAAAAAAATGAACGAACTGGAAAACATGCCTTTTTGATGCCTGTTGTTGATAGCGATTTTTGTACTGGTTGTGGGCTTTGTGAAAGAGCTTGTGTTACAAAAAAAGCTGCTATTTATGTGTTGCCAAGGAGTGTTGCTTTAGGTGAAGTCGATAGCTCTTATGTAAAAGGGTGGGACAAGTCAGATGAAGCAAGAGTGAGCGAGGCTAAGAAAAAAATAGAGACAACAGAGATAAGCAAACAAAAACCTGTTGATTATCTAAATGATGGAGGTCTTTGATGAAATATTTAATTCTTAGAAGACTTTCACAGTTTTCAATTATATTTTTATATTTTGGTGCAAATGCTTGGGGTTGGAAGATTTTACAAGGGAATTTAAGTAGTTCTAAAATATTTGAAACAATCCCCATGAGTGACCCATATGCCATTTTGCAAATATTTTTTGCTGGAAGTGTAGTGGCAGTTGATGCCTTAATAGGCGGTTTAGTTGCTTTAGCATTTTATGTAATCATCGGAGGTAGAGCTTTTTGTAGCTGGGTTTGTCCGATAAATATCGTCACAGAAACAGCTAGTTATGTAAGAGGAAAACTAAATATTCAAAAGTATCAAGAAGGACGAGTGATAATAACTAGAAATTCAAGATACTATATTTTAGTAACAAGTTTGGTTTTATCATCTATTTTTGGAGTTGCAGCATTTGAATTTTTAAGTCCGATTTCAATCGTTACAAGAGGGTTGATTTTTGGTTTAGGAGTTGGAGTTGCTACTTTAGTTTTGATATTTTTATTTGATTTGTTTGTGTTAAAAGATGGGTGGTGTGGTCACTTTTGCCCACTTGGTGGATTTTATTCACTAATTGGTAGATTTAGTTTAATCAGAGTTAAACATAATGCCGAAACTTGCACAGCTTGTATGAAATGTAAAGAGGTTTGCCCTGAAAAAGATGTTTTATTTATGGTAAGTAAAGAGAGCCTAAGTGTAAATATGGGTGAATGCACACTTTGCGGTAGATGTATTGATGTATGTGGAGACAACTCCATGAAATTTCATATTAGAGATTATTTAAAAAAGGAGTCAAAATGATAATGAAAAAAATAACACTCTCTTTGGCACTCTGTGGATTTTTATTTGTAGGTTGTACAAATGAAGCAACTGTATCTAAAGATAGTGTAACAGAACAAAAAGCAAATTTTGTTGCTGCAGAAGAGATAGGGCTTAGAAAACAGTCAGTCAAAGATGAAAAAATAGTCGAGACAAAAGGTGTTCCTTATAGTGTAGATGCACCAGGTACTAGTAAAAAAATCGAGAGAAGTTTTGATAATGCACCGCCTATGATACCTCATGACACTGAAGGCATGTTGCCTATCACAAAAGATAGCAATCAATGTACAGGTTGCCATATGCCAGTAGTTGCAAAAGATATGGGAGCGACTCCTATTCCAAAAAGCCACTTTACAAATCTTAGAAAAGAGATGGGTGAAAAGGGTAGAGATTTGGGTGAAGAACTTTATCAAGGTAGATTTAATTGTTCGCAATGTCATGCACCACAAGCTAAGCTTGACCCATTGGTGAAAAATAATTTTAAACCAGATTTTAAAAATCCAAATGCAAAATTTCAATCGAATTTGATTGATAGTATAAACGAAGGTGTTAAATAGACATGGATAGAAGAGGCTTTTTTGGCTCTCTTCTACCAAAAACTAAAAAAGAGCCAAATGTTATTCGACCGCCATATTTAGCTAAAAGTTTTTTGGAGTGCGGAGATAGTTGCAATTTTGAGTGTGCTAGTGTTTGTGAAGAGCAGATTATAAAGATTGTTGAGAATAAACCAATATTAGATTTTTCAAAAAGAGGTTGTAGTTTTTGTGAAAAATGTGGTATTGAATGTTCTCAAAAAGTGCTTGATATTGAGCTAAATAATCAAAAAGTTATAAAAGCAACTTTTGAAATTGATGTGATAAAATGTTTGTCATGGAATAAAACGATATGCTTTAGCTGTAAAGATGTATGTCAAGACAAAGCGATAAAATTTTATGGAATGTTTAATCCTGAAATTTTAGCAAATTGCACAAATTGCGGTTTTTGTGTTGGTGTTTGTCCAAGTGATGCTATAAAATATAAAGGCTTGTCATGAAGGGTGTAATGTTTATTTTAATATTTGCAATATCGCTATTTGCAAAAGATTTGACTCCATTTAGAGAGTTTAATGCAAGTGGGGCGGTGCAAGAGATAGTTTTGAGTGATAATTTACTTTATGTTGCTACAATTGGTGAAGTGCAGATTTTTGATATTGAAAAAAATAGCTTAGTTGGGGATATAAAATTAGAGCCGATTGAAGATTTTTTTGGCGATTTTTATAAACCAAAAGTGTTTAGTGTAGATGTTAGTTCAAAAGGCATTTTAATATTGCAAGAAGAAAATGGAGGAAATAGAGCTGTTAGACTTTTTAAAGATGGAAAGTCTATTGAGCTTGTCAAAAAAGAGCAAAAGCTGTTTATCAAAAAGGCTAAATTATTTGAAGATTTCGCACTCTATGCCACTATTGGTGGAGATGTGATTTTGCAAGATTTAAAAACTTTGAAAATTATTTATAATAAAAATATATCCGTTTCATCTTTTTCTGATTTTAAAATTGTAGAAAATGAAGGCTATTTTAGTTTTGAATCTGGTGAAGTCAAAGTCGTAGATATAAAGTCAGGTCAAGTTTTGCGAGAGATAAAAGGGATAAATAAAGATAATGTCTATAAAGTTGACATTGCAAAAGATGTCTTAGCTACGGCTGGACAAGATAGAAAAATTGGGCTTTACTCTAAAAATGGAAAAGCCATTGGCTCTATTGATGGAGAGTTTTTGATTTATGCGGTGGCTTTGAGTTTAGATGGCAAGAGTGTCGTTTTTCCAGCAAATGAGAAAAATGAACTGCTCATGTATGATATAGCTAAAAAAGAGTTGATTTATAAACTAATCGGACATAAATCAACACTAAATACGATTGTTTTTAAGACAAATGAGAGAATTTTTAGCTCAAGCGATGATGAATTTATTTATGAATGGAGATTGAAATGAATGTATCTGGGATATTGGTAAAATGTTTGCCACAATATGTAGATGAGTTGGCGGTAAGTTTAGACAGTTCTGGACTTTGTGAAGTTTATCTAAAAGATGAAAGTGGAAAGATAATAGTTGTAATCGAAGGTGAAGATATTGGCGAAGAGATGGGAAAACTAAAAAAAGTTATGCTAATTCCTCATGTTATCAGTGCTGATATGGTTTATAGTTACAATGAAGATGAGTTAAGTCAAGCCAAAGAGAGTTTTGAAATCATAAACAAAAGAGTTCCTGAAATACTCAAAAAAGAGTGTGTAGATGCAAGTGAGATTGTTTATGGTGGGGATTTGAAGAGAAAGATGTAATTTTTTTCTCTTCAATAAGTTATCAGTTCAAACAACACTTTTTATATTTTTTTCCACTTCCGCAAGGACAAGGGTCATTTCTACTTAATTTAGACTTCTCTTTTACATAAGATGTAGTTTTATTTTTTGCTATATTCATTAGATTTTCAGCAAATGATTCAAATATTTTTTGCTTTTCAGTAAGAACTCTAGGTTTCTCTCTTTTCTCTTTTATGCCCATAGCTATCTCAACATCTTCAAAATCACCAATAAAATCAATATCTACGATTTCTTCATCGAAACATTTTGAGATAAGTGGTAAGTATTCTGTAAGTTTTAACTCTATACATACATTTATCATACTTGCATTTACTATCTCATCTTTAGAATTATTCAAAATATACTCGATAAGTTCATTTAATATTGAGATTTCAATCTCTTTTGCTTCTATCATATCTTTTAAAACATTTATATACTCTACTCGAACCCATCTATCATAAGACTCTGATTTAATAGTCTCAATAAAATATTGATATATCTCTTTACGATAAGGTGCTATCAAATCTCTAAATCCAGATAAAACCCAATCATCATGATAATCATCTGTTGTACTTTCAATTAACTTTATAAAAATATCTTTTGCTTCAGGAACTTTTAACTGACTTAAAGCATACCAAGCATGAATGACTCCATAAAACTCTAATCCCTCATTATCTTTAAAACCAGAATAATCAAAATCATAAATGTCCATATCGTCTGCTAAAATTAAAAGCTCTTTTACATCATCTTCATTAAATCCAAACTCTTTTACATAATCCATATTTTCATTTACTGTCATAAGACCTCTTCGTCCAACAGATAATAGTTTTGCTACTCGCCCATCATATTTTTTTGCAAACTCTTGAAGTTGCTTTTTTGACATATACCTATCTTCTTTTGTTTAATTTTTTAAATTAAAGATTTTACAATATAAACTAGAATAACCGAAGAAAATAGTATAATATTAACCAAAAAGCCTTATAGTAAAGCAAAATTTTGTAAGATAAAGTTTAATATATGACTTTATTTATACCAAAACATTGAAAGGAAAAGTATTGCATGAAATACATATTTTTATTTATATTTTTAATTTCTAAAAATTTATTTGCTTTATCTGTAGAGTTAAATAGTGCTGTTGTTGATAAACAAAAACTAAATTTTGTACACATAAAACATGAGACCCCTTTTCCTTGTATAGCTCAAAAAGACCCTTTTAATGCTATAGTTAGTGTAGAGTGTATATTTGATAACAAACCACAATTTAATCTTGGAAAAAATCAGACACAATTATTAAATATTGAGGCAAAAATCGTAAATGACAAATTTAAAATATTTATATACCCAACTGCAAAACTTACTCTTGAACCTATTGATAGTGATTTAAAAAAATATGAACAAATTTCATCATTTAAACCTGCAACTTGCAAGCATTGGTTAATTATTGGTCATGAAAAAAATTTGCCATATATAAACAGTGTTGAGAAAAAAAATAAGTTAAGTTTTCCAGTAGTTCTTAAAAGTGATACATTACCATATATTGGTCCTCTTGATATTGACAAAAATCCTATTTTTTTCGATGATAACAAAGATTTTAGTGCATATCTTGGTATAAAAAAGTTGTTTGAAAATGAAGAGTATGAAAGATTGATTGAAGAGAGTGATAAGATATTGGCATCAAATCCAGATATAATATTTTTAAATGAGATATTATTATTTAAGATAAAAGCTTTAGATAAACTAAATCAAGAATCAAAATATGATGAGCTTATTGAGATTGGCAAAAAATGGTTAAAAATATATCCTGCTGATGAGTTTGTACCTGATGTTTTGTTGATTATTGCACAAACATATACAAAAGAGGGGCTTAATTTAGAGGCAAAATATTTTTTTGATAGGATATTAACCGAACATTCAGATAGTGAAGTTTCTAATATGGCTAAAATCTTTATAGCTGATGAGGCTTATAAAAAAGGTGATACTAAAAATGCTTTTACAAATTATACAAAAGCTATGCTAGAGACAAAAGATTTGCAAATTGCCTCGATTGCTGCAGTTAGAATGGGTGAAAAATATTTGGAGCAAAAAGAGTTTAATAAATCAATTCCATATTATGATAAAGTGTTTAGTGCAAATAAAGAGTTTTTATTTACAAATTTAGAACAATCTTATGACTTGTCTGTCGCTTTAGCTGAAAGTACACACTATGAAATGCCGATTAAAATTGCTTTAGAGTTGCTTGAAAAATTTCAAAAAAGTGATGATTTGTATGAAAAAAATCTTAAAAATATTGGTGATTGGTATGCACTTAGTGGTGAATTGAAAAAAGCATTGGAATATTATAGAAGATATGAGAGTGAATTTCCTTATGGAGAAAATATTGATAATGTAAAAGTTGCAATTGATAAATTGTTATTTGAATTGCCTGATGATAATCGTACAAAATTGCATGAGAGATACGATTATTTAATCAAAGAGTATAGTGATGATGAAATTTCCAAAAAAGCATTTTATAAAAAAATAAAGCTTTTCATGGATGATAGAAACTTTTCTGCGGTACTTGCTTTTAAAAGAGATATAGCAAATTTACCAGAGACTATAGCACCTGATAAATTTGAAATAGTCTATGATGCTGCAAAAAATTTGGCTACAAATTATTTAAAAAATGGTGAATGTCAAAAATCTATAGTTTTAATACAAGATTATAATGTTACAGTTGATAAAGAGTTAAATAGTGAACTTTATAACTGTTCTATGAAAAGTGGTGTTTATAGTAGTGCTGAACAAATAGCATTAAGCATGATAGAATCTCATGATTTTGATTTAAAACTTAAGTGGTTATATAATCTTGAAAAAGCTATTGTTAAATTAGAAAAAAATGTTGATGTAATAAATGTATGCGAAGATATTATATCCCTAACAGATAATTTTAAAAAGCATAAAGAGTATAATGATATTTTATATGATTTATTTGATATGTATATAAAGACAAAAATGTATGACAAAGCTATACTTTTAGTAAAAGATATTGAAACAAATTTTTCAAATAATTACAAAAATATAGCTGTATATAAAGAACTTGTAAAAATCTTTCAAAATAGATTAGATTATTTGATGGTTTCAAACTATGCAAATAAGATAATTGAACTTCAAAAAAGATACAATAGTTATCTTGAAACTCCTTGGATAGAGTTTAGTTTAATTGAAGCTTTAAAAAGATTAAACAAAGAAAATGAGAGTTTAAAAATTTTGGAAGAGCTAAATAGTAAAAAATTAGAACCAAAAGATAAAGTTAGAGTTTTGTATCTTTTAGGCACAATATATCAAAAAAATAGTGATGTAAGATACAAAGATATTTATCAAGAGTGTGTTGATATAAATGTAACATCTGCTTGGAAAAATTTATGTGGTGATGCTTTAAAACTTTTTAAATAAAGGAATTTGTAATGATTGAAAATAGTAGTGATTTATATATAAACAGAGAGCTTTCATGGCTTCGATTTAACTCAAGAGTGCTTTATCAAGCTAAAAATAAAAAATCTCCTCTTTTAGAGCGATTAAAATTTTTAGCTATCTATGGCACTAATTTAGATGAATTTTACATGATAAGAGTTGCTGGATTAAAAGAGTTGTTTAGTGCTGGAATTGTTGATAGTGGAGCTGATAAATTAACTCCAATTCAACAGTTAAATGATATTAGAAAATATATTCATGAAGAGAAAGTAGAGCTAGAAAAGTTATATTTTGAATTGATAGATGAGTTGAAAAATGAGGGAGTTTCCTTAAATTTTTATGATGATTTAAGTGATGAGCAAAAAAGTCGTGCAAATGAGTATTTTTTTAATAATCTATACCCTGTAATAATACCAATTGCAGTAGATGCTACACACCCATTTCCGCACTTAAATAACCTTAGTTTTGGTTTGGCTGTAAAACTTCAAGATAGTGAAAAACCGAAAAATATAAAATTTGGGCTTATTAGAATTCCTAGAGTTTTGCCTCGATTTATTGAGTTGAAAAATGGTGCATTTGTTCCAATTGGCTCTATAGTTGTAAATCATATAAATGAACTTTTTCCAGGGTATAAACTACTAAGTGCTACTCCATTTAGAATTACAAGAAATGCTGACCTTGAGATAGAAGAGGAAGAGGCTGATGACTTTTTAGAGATTATGCAAGAGGGTCTTAGGTCAAGACGAAAAGGGAGTATTGTTAGACTTGAAATAGGTGAAAGTGATGATACAGATTTGATTGATTTCTTAAATAGCCATTTGAAAGTATTTAAAGATGATATTTATAGCTATAAAACACCGCTGAACTTAGGTTCATTGTGGCAGATAGTTGGAAATAAAGATTTTGTTCATTTGACACTGCCACCATACAAACCTAAAATGTTACCGCCATTTTCAGAACATAGCTCTATATTAAATGCCATAGATATTAATGGTGAAATATTGTCATATCAACCTTATGAGAGTTTTGAACCAGTGGTTAGATTTATTCAAGAGGCATCAAAAGACCCAAATGTGTTGGCTATTAGAATGACACTTTATAGAGTTGGAAAAGATTCTCCTATTGTAAAAGCATTGATTGATGCGGCTCTTGAAGGCAAGCAGGTAACTGCTATGGTAGAGCTTAAAGCTAGATTTGATGAAGAGAATAATTTGCATTGGGCTAGAGCATTGGAAAATGTTGGAGCTCATGTAATATATGGAATTGCTGGACTTAAAGTTCATGCAAAAATAGCTCTTGTTATCAAAAAAACAAACAATGGATTAAAACAGTATGCACACTTTTCAACAGGAAACTATAATCAAGCTACTGCAAAAATATATACAGATATAAGTTATTTTACAAATAAAGATGAGTTTGTAAATGATGCTACAAGATTTTTTCACTACTTAACAGGTTTTTCAAAAATTCAAGAACTCTCAACTATTGCGATGGCACCTACACAAATTAAACCAAAAATGTTGGCTTTAATTGAAAATGAGGAAAAATTTAAAGACAATGGTAGAATTATCATAAAAGCGAATGCTGTAGTTGATGTGGAGATTATAAAAGCACTATATAAAGCTTCACAAGCTGGTGTAAAAATTGATTTGATAGTTAGAGGGATTTGCTGTTTGAGACCAAATGTTGAAGGAATAAGTGAAAATATAAGAGTTGTTTCTATTATTGGAAAATATTTAGAACATTCAAGAATTTTTTACTTTAAAAATTCAACACCTCAAATGTTCTTTGCAAGTGCTGATATGATGCCAAGAAATTTAGAGAGAAGAGTAGAGTTGATGGTTCCTATAGTAAATCCTAAAATTGGTGAAAAACTGTTAGAATTGCTAAAAGTGCAAATTAATGATACTGCTTTAGCATTTGAGTTACAATCAAATGGTGAATATAAAAAAGTTGAAGTTGGTGAAATTGAGGTAAATTCACAAGATTTCATGGAAGATTTTATAAATAAACTAGCACAAAGCAAAGAGACACAAGATACAGTTGCTAAAATGAAAAAATTATCAGCAAGATTATTAAAGGAGAGTTGATGTTACTTAGATATAAAGAGTGGTTTCCAAAATATAAAGATAGAACATGGATAGCACCAACTAGCAGTGTTGTTGGAAATGTTGAGATGGGTGAAGATGTCTCTATTTGGTTTGGATGTGTTGTAAGAGGTGATGTGCATTATATAAAAATCGGCGATAGGTCAAACATTCAAGACCTTTCAATGGTTCATGTAACTCACTATAAAAAGCCAGATATGAGTGATGGGTATCCGACTATTATAGGAAATGATGTAACAGTTGGGCATAAAGTTATGCTTCATGGTTGTACTATTGAAGATGCTTGTTTGATTGGCATGAGTGCTACTATATTAGATGGTGCTGTGATTGGTAAAGAGTCTATTGTTGGGGCTGGTGCATTGGTTACAAAAGGGAAAGTGTTTCCTCCAAGGTCGCTTATCATGGGAAGTCCTGCAAAAGTAATTAGAGAGCTTAGTGATGAAGAGGTAGCAGAACTTTATAGTTCAGCTAAAAGATATGTAAAATTTAAAGATGATTATTTAACTTTTGTGAGTTAATTCATTTTTGTACGGAATAACTATTGCATTTTTGTAGAAAAATTGCAATAGGAGATAAAAATGAAAACTCAAGAGACAAAAATGGTTAAAAAATATGCAACTCAAAGAAAAAAAGAGTTGTTAAATGAAATTAGAGTTCTTCAAGAAAAATTGATACTCTTAAAAGAGGTGTTGATACATCAACCAAAATTTGCATAAAGGAGCTTTTTTCTTTATGCTTTTTAGATGAAAAAAGGCATATATATTATGAAAAAAAGTTTTATCACACAATATTTTCATGATAACATCCATGA
>JACAEZ010000085.1 GCA_013388565.1 Campylobacterales bacterium
CGATGATATAGCAAATCGAATAAGAAGAGAAAATATAGACACAAGTGCTGGAATTTTGGATATTGATAGAAGAAGTTACAGAATTAGAACTACTGCAAAATTTAACCATTCTAAAGATATTGAAGAGATTGTTTTATACTCTGATGGACTTAGTACTATAAAAATAAAAGATGTTGCAACTGTAAAGTATGATTATGAAAACAAGCAATCGGTTGCTATGTTTTTGGGAAAAGCTGGAATTGTTGTAGGAGTTAAGGCAAAGCCAGATGCAAATATAGTAAATTTGACAAATGCGGTAGAAAAAGTTGTAAATAATTTAAATAAAACTATTTTAAAAGATGAAAAACTTTACATGAAGTGGTTTTATGACCAACGAAAATATATAAATGGTTCTATTGATTTAGTTCAACAAAATATCGTTGCAGGGGCGATTTTAGCTATTTTTGTGTTATATGTATTTTTAAGGTCAATGTCCTCTACAATGATTATTTTTATAACGATTCCAATAAGTGTAATTAGTACATTTATCGCATTTTTATATCTTGATAGGTCGATAAATACAATCTCACTTGCTGGAATTTCGTTTGCTGTTGGTATGCTTATAGATAATGCTATTGTTGTTTTAGAAAATATTGATAGACATAGGCAAATGGGCAAACATTTTATTAAAGCAGCATACGAGGGAACAAAAGAGGTTTGGGGTGCATTAATCGCCTCATCTTTGACAAATATTGCTGTTTTCTTACCAATTATTTTTATGAAAAATGAAGCAGGACAACTATTTAAAGATATAGCAATCGCAGCAACTGCCTCTGTTGCATTTTCTATGTTTGTTTCAATTTTTGTAATTCCATCGTTATACTCTCAAATTGTTAGATTTTCTAAACAAAAAAAGAGTGGCACTATTGCGGAGAAAAAAGAGAGTAGTTACACTTTGATTGGGCGAAAGATAAATGATACGATTATCTATTTTGTAGATTTGAGTATAAAAAATGTATTTACTAGAGTCATGACAGTTTTATCTTTAGTCGCATTTTCATGTGTTTCTGTTTATATGTTTTTTCCAAAGCTTGACTACTTACCGCAAGGCAATAGAAATCTAGTTTTTAATATATTGATACCACCTCCAGGGCTTTCGTATGAAGAGAATAAAAAAGTTGGTGCTATTTTGACTGAAAAATTTTTGCCATACACAAAAGAGGCAAAAGATGGTTATCCGCAAATTGATAGACTATTTTTCTTAGCGAGTGGTTCATTTGTTATCATGGGTGTTACAAGCAAAGATGAAGAGAGAGCTGGTGAACTTGTACCACTATTTCAACCATTTATAAACTCTATTCCAGGCTTTTATGGGGTTAGCAAACAAGTTGGAGTTTTTGAAACAGGGCTTGGAAAAAGTAAAGTTGTAGATGTTGATGTTAGCGGTGATGATTTAGATAAAATTATTCAAGCTAGTGGGGTGCTGTTTGGGGCTATAAAAAATGAGTTTGTCGGTTCTCAAATAAGACCTGTTCCATCTATTGAACTTCTTTTCAATGAAGTAAGAGTCATTCCAGATGGAGAAAAATTAAACAATGTTGGAATGAATTCACAAAGTTTAGGGGTTGCTATAGATGTACTCATGGATGGTAGAAAAATATCCGAATTTAAAGAAGATGGTAAAAACAAGATAGATTTAATCTTAAAATCTCCAAAAAGCTACCATGAAAATGTGGAAGAACTTCACAAACTTCAAATTGCAACACCAACTGGTGATTTAGTATCTTTAGGTATGGTTAGTAAGCTTGAATATACAACAACAATTACAGAAATTAGAAGATTAAACGGTGTTAGAACTATCACACTTCAAGTCACCCCTCCTAAAGACATGACAATTCAAGAGGCTATGACAAAACTAGAAAATGAGATATTGCCAAAACTTCAAAATGCTATGCCAAAAGGTATAGATATTTCACTCAAAGGGACTGCTAGTAAGCTTATAAATACAATTAGTGACATGAAATTAAATCTTCTTTTAGCAGTGCTTATAATTTATCTATTGATGGTGGCACTGTATGAAAACTTTATCTATCCGTTGATTATATTAGTCACTCTACCACTTGGGGCTGCTGGTGGCTTTATAGGACTTGAGCTTACAAATAGATTTATAGCTTATCAACCATTAGATGTATTGACAATGTTTGGATTTATAATACTTGTTGGAACAGTTGTAAATAATGCAATTTTGATAGTTCATCAAAGCTTAAACCTAATTAGATTTGAAAACTACAACTATCATGATGCTATATTAGAGGGTACAAGAAGCAGACTTAGACCAATTTTCATGACCGCTTTTACATCTGTTTTTGGCATGTTACCGCTTGTTTTAGTACCAGGGCCGGGAAGTGAGTTTTATCGAGGGCTTGGAAGCGTAATAACAGGTGGGCTTTTAGTATCAACTGTTTTTACGATATTTGTCATTCCAGCACTTTTAAGTTTTGTTATAAAAATGGAAAAATTACGAGATACAAAGGTTAAATTATGAGATATTTTATAATTTGTTTAGTTGCATTTAATATGTATGCTTTGACACTTGATGAAGCAAAAGAGATAGGGGTTAAAAATAGTTTTGATATAAAATCAACACAACAAAATATTGAAGCATTAAAAGAGGATACAAAATCTCTTGAAAGTGCATATTTGCCAACAGTTGATGCTAAATATAACTATTATAATAAAGATGAAGTTGTTACATCGAGATTAAAAGAGCAATCAACTTTAACCTTAGAGACAAACTACAATCTATTTAACGGATTTTTTGATAAATACCAAATAGAAAGCTCAAAACAGCAATTAAATGCAAAAGAGTACTATTTAAATTCTCTTAAATATGACAAATCTTTAAATATTGCCACTAAATATATCGCTTTTTTAGTTGCTAGAAAGATATATGAGTTAAAGAAAGAGGCATTGAATATGGCAGAAAAACATAAAAATGACTCTTACAGCTACTATATAAATGAGATAGTTGCAAAAAATGTATATTTAGAAAATGAAGTTGATTTTGAAAATGCAAAATATGAACTCATTTCAGCTAAGAATTCGTTAGAAATTGCTAAAAAAGAGTTAGAAAATGAGATAAATTTTGAAATAACTTCAGAAATTGATGATATTAAATTTGAAGAGATAAATTTTGAATTAGAAGAGCTTAAAAAAGAGCTTCATGATAGAAGTGAAATAAAACAGATGATGTCACTCATAGACTCTTTGAGGGCTAAACAAAATGTCATAAAATCAGACTTTTATCCAAAAGTATCTCTAAGTGCAACTCATAGTAGATTTGGTGAAGAGTATTCATTAAATGGTTTAAAAAATTATCCAGATAGTGAAAACCAAATAGGATTAAATATCAAATATAATCTATATAGTGGTTCATCTACAACATACAAAACAAACTCAAATATATTTCAAACAAATGCACTTTTAGAAGATTTAAATAAGCTAAAAAATGAGTTAAATTTGCAACTATTTCGAGCTTTGAAAAATTATAATAGTTCAATGTCTAAAATAGAAGTTGCAAAAAAAGCAATAGAAGCAGCCGAAGAGAACTATAAAATCGTAAGCAACCAGTTTAAAAATCAACTTGTAAATAGCTCAACTTTGATAGATGCAAAATACTATCTTTTCAGCACAAAACAGCAATATATTTTAACTGTTTATGATTTATTGCTACAAAAAGAGAGACTCAAGAGAGTTGTTGAAAAGAATTTTTGAACCATTAAGAGTGTTTCATGAATAAAATAACAATAAATACAATTAAGACGAAGGATAAAAATGAATATAGAAAAAATAAATGATAATTCACAAGTAACAAAAAATTTTAAACAGTTAGAGGTTTTAAAAAAACATTTTCCAGAGTGTTTTGATAAAAATGGTGCTTTTATAATTCAAAAAATGGAAGAGATAGTCAATCTTAGCGAAACTCTTTTATCAAAAGAGAGTTATACCTCACTCCACGACAGCATAAAAAAAGATATAACAGATATAATTGCCTATTATAAGAACTCAAAAAA
>JACAEZ010000086.1 GCA_013388565.1 Campylobacterales bacterium
AGGACAATATGCATCATACGAGCATAGAGATTTACTTGAACAATATGGAGTTATTCAAAGTATGTGAAAATCGTTAAAAAAATGTAAACTGCTTTACATTTTTAGATTTGAAACCGTAAGCTTTATGCATAGCATAGCTGAAGGTAAAAGGTAATTGTTGGGATAATGCAGTAAGCGATCGTTTTTTTCATACATTGAAAACTGAACTTATCTATCATGAAGTTTATGAAACTAAAGCACAAGCAAACAGAAGTATTTTTGAATATATTGAAGTGTTTTATAATAGACAAAGATTACATAGTGCAAATTATAATTTATCTCCTGTTGATTTTGAAAAAAATATGATGAAAATTACAAATAAAGAGAAATGTTACTAATGGAAACTGTTGTTTGAGATTTTTATATTCTGTGTATGATTTAGGGTTGACAGATCACCATTTCATAAAAACAAAATATTATATGCAAACGATAGATTATCAATATGTACTCTACCACCATATAGTCCACAGCTAAACCCAGTTGAGAGATTTTTTTATGAAGTGAGAAGAGATACTAGTAATAGGATATATTCATCTTTGAGACTTATTAGAAGAGAAAATTGATTCTATTATTGCTAATTGGAACACTAACAAAATGTTTTCTTTGTGTTCTTATGATTGGATTTTAGAGCAATGGAACTCCATAATGAATTTGGATAGTTAGTATGTGGTTTTGTATTATACCATTTAAAACAATTGATGTCTTGGCTAAAATGGGATTTAATCCCCATTAATAACTGTATGTTACTTATTTAATTTGGTATTACAAAGTAAAAAACTCCTCATGTAATAAAGAGTTTTTTACACAATTTTGCAAATCAAAAGATAATTCTAAGCCTCAATAGATTAATTTCCTGCAAAATATACAAGTGAACTTCCCCACGTCAATCCACCACCAAAAGCATCAAGTAGCATTAAATCACCATTTTTTAATCTTTTTGATTCATAAATATCATTAATTGCCATTGGAATAGATGCAGATGATGTATTTCCATATTTTTCAACAGTAAGTACAATTTGTTTTTCATGAAGGTTTAAAGTGTCTCCAACAGCTTTTATTATTCTATAGTTAGCTTGATGAGGAATAAAATGGTCTATTTTATCTGAAGATATACCGTTTCTTGATAGAAGTTCAACTACATCATTTGACAATGTTTTAACAGCTACTTTAAATGTTTCATTACCTTTCATTTTCATAAATTGTAAGTGTTCATCTAATACTTTTTGGCTACAAGGATTTTTACTTCCACACCCTGGAGTTATTAAAAAATCTTGAAATTCACCATCAGCACTGATATTTATATCAATAATTTTCTCTTTTTCATTAGTCGTAGTACCTATAATAGCTGCACCTGCTCCATCACCAAACAATACACATGTGCTTCTATCTGTATAATCAACTATGGAACTTAATTTTTCAGCACCAATAATTAATACATATTTTGCTACTTTTGCTTCAACATAAGCTTTTGCAATAGATAAAGCATAAATAAACCCGCTACAAGCTGCACTAATATCAAATGCTGGTATGTTTTTTAATCCAAGTTTATGAGATATAATACAAGCAGTCGATGGCATACATAGATAATCTGGAGATATAGTAGCACATATAATCATCCCTATATCTTTTTTATCAATACCTGCTCTTTGTATTGCCACTTTTGCAGCTTCTACACCAAGGTCGCTTGTGTATTGATTGTCGTCTGCTTTAAATCTAGTTTTTATACCTGTTCTTTTATAAATCCATTCATCATCAGTCTCTACTATAGATTCAAAATATTTATTATCCATTACATTTTTTGGTGTATATGCACCTATTGATAAAAATTTAGCAAACAACTTTATTCCTTATTTGGAGCTTTAATAGGAAATTGTGCAATTTTATTTTCTATATCTTTTGATACATTTTTTTCTGCATATCTCAATGCTTGAAATATTGCATTTTTTATAGCTTTTGGATTACTCTTTCCATGACTTATTATAACACCGCCATTTACACCTAGCAGTGGAGCACCGCCATATTCAGCATAATCTACTCTTTTTTTTAAAAGAGCAAAAACTTTTTTCATTAATACAGCACCAGTTAATGCAATTACAGAATCTTTTGTATGTTTTTTTAAAAAGCCTCTTATAGATTCAGCTACACCTTCACTTGTTTTCAACACAATATTCCCAACAAAGCCATCACATACAACAACATCCACATCGCCATTAAAAATATCATTACCTTCAACATTTCCTTTAAAATTTGGAAGTTGCATTAACAGTTTAAAAGCCTCTTTTGTAATATCATTTCCTTTAGAATCCTCTTCACCGTTAGATAAAAGACCTATTTTAGGATTAGCTATTTTTAAAACATTATTGGCATAAACTTCACCCATAAGAGCAAATTGAAATAGATGTTCAGCTTTACAATCAACATTTGCCCCGACATCTAAAACTAAACAGTTTCTGCCATCTGTTTTTGGCATAAGAGTTGCAATTGCTGGTCTTATAACACCTTTTATTCTACCTACTCTAACAGTAGCCAAACTCATTGAAGCACCACTATGTCCAGCAGAAACCAAACCTGAAACTTCGCCATTTTTACAAAGCTCTATAGCTTTATAAATAGAACTCTCTTTTCTTTTTAGTGCATCAGTTGCTAAATCACTCATAGAGATAATATCTGTACTATTAACTATAGAGATTTTATCTTTAAAGCCCTTTGGCAATAAAGATAAAATCTCTTTTTCGTCTCCAACTAATATTGGTTTATAACTTTTTTCTTTTAACGATTCAATAACACCTGCAACTATAGGAGAGGCTCCATGGTCGCCTCCCATAGCATCTATAGCTATTTTTACCATAAAATATTAATATTCGCCAGTAGATTTATTTACATAATGTGGCATTTTCCAACTACCATCTGTATCTTTAACTGGTTTAGCTAATGTAACTTTATAATGTGTTCTTCTTTTAGCTGCTCTTGTTTTACTAACTCTTCTCTTATGTACTGCCATTTTATACTCCTTTAAACTTCATAACAAATTTCTTGTTTTTCAATACACTCATCGCAATAGTGATAATCACTTTTTAAAGATTCTATTTCACTATATACTATTTCACTTAAGTCTATATACCCTTCATGAAACTCATATATAATTTCATCCAAATCTCCTGAAAAAAGACCTTCACTTGCAAATATTTTAACTTCACTATCAAATTTTTCTTGATACTCTTTGCCACATCTATCACATGTTAATATAACATCTGCTTTAATAAAACCATCAATTTCAACAAGATTATTTTTAACTTTTTTTAAACTACCAACAAAAGAGAGATTCTCTTTTTCAAAACAGAATGTTTTTGGTAGATTTAAAATTTTTTTAAACTCAAGTTTCATATATTTATTAGTTTATCTCTCTTTTTGAAAAGAAAAACTCTATTTCGTTTTTAGCATTTTCTAAACTATCACTTCCATGAACAGCATTTGCATCTATACTTTCAGCAAAATCAGCTCTAATTGTACCAGCTGCTGCCTCTTTTGGATTTGTAGCACCCATTAAATCTCTGTTTTTAATAACAGCATTTTCACCTTCTAAAACCATTACAACTACTGGTCCACTTATCATAAACTCTACCAAATCTTTAAAAAATGGTCTTTCTTTATGAACTGCATAAAAACAAGCTGCATCTGCATAGCTTAATTGAACTTTTTTCATAGCAGCAATTTTAAGTCCATTTGATTCAAATCTATCAACAATTTTACCAATAACATTTTTTTTAACTGCATCTGGTTTTATAATAGATAATGTTTGTTCTAACATAATAGATAACCTCCATAAAAAATAAGCTTGGAATTGTATCAAAATTGAAGTTAAAATTCAATAATTTTTTAAAAGATGAAAAAAAATTGTAGAAAATAAGTATAAAATAGAATAGCTTAAGTAGCTATTCTATTTGGAATTAAGCACAAGATTCGCCAGTTGCACCTCTGTTTGGATTTTCAGGGCTACTCCCTTGTTCATCCCATACTATACAACCTTCAGTTGGACAAGCTGCTGCACAAGCTGGGGCATCATGATAACCAACACACTCTACACATTTGTCAGCATAAACATAGTGAATTTCTTCACCACTTGGATTTTCTTCATCATCTACTATAGCTTCCACTGGACATTCATCAATACAAGCTCCACAATTTATACAAGTATCTGTGATTTTTACTGCCATGTTTTTCTCCCAAATTTATATTTTGAAAACGAAAAAATTATACAATATTAACTTAAAACAATAATTAAAACAGACAATATTGCTATGGTTTTGTTTTTTATACTTTTAATTTAAGTTAAAATAATCTTTAATTAACTCTATCTTATCTGTTTTTTCCCAGCTAAATTCTGGTTCACATCTTCCAAAATGTCCATATACAGCACTCTTTTTGTAAATTGGTCGAAGCAAATTTAAAGACTCTATAATACCTTTTGGTGTTAGATTGAAAATTTCTCTTATGCTTTTTTCAATTTTCTCTTCATCTACTTTTGAAGTACCATGAGTATCTATCATGATTGAAATAGGTTCTACAACACCTATAGCAAATGCTATTTGTACAGTTACTTTGTCACAAATTTGAGATGCAACCAAATTTTTTGCTATATATCTTGCCATATAAGCACCACTTCTATCTACTTTTGTTGGATCTTTTCCACTAAAAGCACCACCTCCATGAGGACAACTACCGCCGTATGTGTCCACAATAATTTTTCTACCAGTAAGTCCAGCATCACCTTGAGGACCACCAATTACAAATCTACCTGTTGGGTTTATATAATATTTTATATTTGGGCTTAAAAGAGATTTTGGGATAACTTTGTAAATCACCTCTTCGATTACAGACTCTTCTATTAGTTCATGAGTTTTATCTGGTTCATGTTGGGTTGATAATACAATAGTCTCTACACTAACAGGCATACCATCTTTATATTTTACAGAAACTTGTGCTTTTCCATCTGGTCTCAAAAATGGAATTACACCATTTTTTCTAACATCAGCCAACTGTTTAGTCAATTTATGTGCCAAATGGATAGGCAAAGGCATTAATACATCACTTTCACGACATGCATAACCAAACATCATGCC
>JACAEZ010000016.1 GCA_013388565.1 Campylobacterales bacterium
ATTATGTACATGTAAATTATCTTCATGATAACTTAAACTGCAATGGAGTGATGGAGTTTTTATACAATGGCTTTGAGTGGTTTGGAGAGTTCAAAAATCCTCCAAATTGTCATTGATCTGTTTCTTGACATACTGTCAAGTGCTAATTGCACTGTTGCGTCTCTAAACTCTCTTGCATATTGATTACTTTTCATTTTTGCTTCTCTTATTCTTTTATTTTGCTCGTTAAGTTTTATAGATGTCGGGAGAAGATTATTTTTTTCGATTTAAAATAATATATATAAAAAATGGTCCTCCTATAAATGATGTTACAACACCTATTGGCACTTCGCTTGTTGTTGGTAAATTTCTCGATATTAAATCACAAATAACTAAAAAAAATCCTCCATAATAAAAAACTGGAATTATTAACTTTTCACTACTTTTTTTTAATATAGTTTTTATGATATGAGGTATTACAAGACCTACAAATCCAATGGGACCTGTTACACTTACACAAACACCAACACTTAATGAGACAAAAAATAGAAAAATTAGATTGATTTTTTTTATCTCTATACCTTTTAAAAAGGCATTATCATAAGATGTAAGTAACAATTTTAACTCTTGTTTATAAAATAAAACGACAAATAGTAAGATGAAAGAACTAATCATGACAAAATATATACTTTCAAAACCTACAATATTTAAACTTCCCATTGTAAATCTAATAATAGAGTAGCTTTGTTGTAAGTCACTAATATAATAGAGTATCATTAAAATAGCAGAGTAAAAAAATGATAGTGCTACACCTATTAAAAGTAATGAATTTGTTTGAGTAGAGTGTAATTTTTTTAAAAATATAAAAAGAGTTAAAATTGTTGAAAAAGCCCCCAAAAAACTGAAAAAATGTGAGTAAGAAAGCATGGTTGCTGGTAAAAAGACAATAGCAAATGCTGTAAATAGTGTTGCTCCGCTTGATACTCCTAGTGTAAAAGGAGTTGTTAGTGAATTTTTAAAAATTGCTTGAAATAAAAGTCCACCTATTGCTAAAATTGCTCCGCTAAAAAATGCAAGTAAAACTCGAGGAACTCTTAAATCCCAAAATAATAGATACTCCATAGACTCTTTATCAAATATATTTTTTATATCTAAATCAATTTCGCCTATAAAAGGTGATATTAAAATAATCAAAAATGAAATAATAAAAGCTATATATCTCATTTGTAGTTTACCAAAAAATATTTATCAATTTTTTTTACAGAATCTCCAAATATTATTTTTAAATTTATATCATGAAAAAAGTCGCTAGAACTTCCATCAAATAAAATTTGACCATTTTTTAAAAAGATGACTCTAAATCCTAGAGATGAAGCTAAATTTAAATCATGAGTAATAACTATTGAATATTTATTAAAACATTTAATCATTTCATGAACTCTTATTTTTTTATCACTATCTAAATTTGCAGTTGGCTCATCAAAAATTGTAAAATAAGAGTTTTGAAGTAATCCACTAATAAATAAAATTAATCCACTCTCTCCACTGCTTAAATCTTTAACAAAACTTTTTTGAAGATGTTCTATCTCAAATTTTTTTAAAAAATAGTCAATTTTATTTACACTTTTATCGAATAAATTAAGTTCTAAAAATTCATATACATCAATAAATTCATCAAAAATTTCAAGCTTTGATGGAACAAAATTTATCAATTCTGCTCTTTTTTTAGCCTTCATGTCAGATATATTATGTTTATCTATAGTCACATGTTTATTTTCAATCAATCCACACATTGATTTAGCAAGAGTTGTTTTTCCTGCTCCATTTGAACCTAAAATTACAACACTTTCATCTTCTATTTGTAGGGATATATTTTTTAAATAGTTAGTTGAAAGATTATCTATTTTTAACAGCACTTAAAAAACCTCTAAAATCATCTATAAAATTTACTACTCTATCACTCGGAATTCCTGAATATTCATGATATTGTACAAATATAGACTTTGATTTACCAGCATTTATAGGAAGTTTTAGCCAAGGAGAAATCAACTGTTGTGTTGATATATTTTTCTCTTCCATCATTGGAGCTAAGATTATTACAATATCAGGATTTAGTTTTAAAATTTTTTCAAAATTCAGCACAGGTTGACCTTTTGAACTCTCATCAATGGCATTTTGATTACCACTAGCTTTTATAATATCGTTAAAATAAAGATTTTGCCCAACTGCATAAATCTCTTTGGAAAGCTCTAAATTGTAACCAATAGATATTAAAATCTTTTTATTTTCAACAATACCTTTTAAATTTATAATTGAGTTATCTATCTTTTGCACAATCTCTTTTGCTTTTTGTTGATTATTAAAAATAGTTCCAATATCTAAAATAGCAGTTTTTATAGATTCTAATGAGTTTATTTTTACAACTTTTGTTTCAATACCAACTTTATTTAACTTTTTATCAAAATCACTACTATTTTCTTGCAAAATAACTAAATCAGGCTTTAAGCTTATAATTTTTTCCAAAGATGGAGAGAAGTACCCTCCAACTTTGATTTTTTGTATAGACTCAATTGGATATTTGCAACAATTAGTATTTCCTATAATTTTGTCTCCACAATTAAGTGCAAAAATAATTTCATTTATAGAAGGGCTAAGTGCAACTACTCTTTCATATCCAAACAGATAGATAGAAAATATCAATAAGATAGTTATTTTCTTCAAAATTGATATCTTAAACCAACATAATAAGCTCTAGGAAGTGAAGCATAATTATTAACTGATTGGTAATATTTGTCAAATATATTATTAATTGTTCCATGAAGTTTTAAGTTAGAAGAGACATCATAATCTAAAACAGCATTCATGAGAGTATATTTTCCACTCTGTCCACCTTGTTTATTGACCATATCATATCTTGAGCCAATATATTCACCAAATGTTCCAACATGAAGTTTTGAAATACCATAATAATCAACACCAAATTTGAAAGACTCTTTTGGTCTTCTTCCTAAAACTTCAGATTTATTATTTTTCGCATCTAATATTGTATAACCAACACTCATCAAAGTGTTAGAAAATAGCTCATTTTTATAATCAAACTCATATCCTCTAAGTTTTGAAGTGCCTTCAATATTATTAAATCTTGAGATGGTAAAGTCATAATCTATCATCTCTTTTATTTGATTGTCAAATCTTGTAATTTTAAAATTTTTGAAACCAACAGATAAATCAAATCCTTTTACATTTTCAGGACTTAGTTTACTATTTCCAAAATTTACATCATAAAGTTTATACAGTGATGGCACATTATAAGCAGTGCCTATATTTGAAGAGATATAAATATCATCAAAAAAATCATATTTTATTCCAGCTTTTCCAGTTACTTTATCACTAAACACATCATAAAAATCTGCTCTCAACGACTCTGTAATAACTAAATTCTCAAATAATCTATTACTGTTTGTTGCAAAAAATCCATAATTATCAAACTCTTTATTCAGCTCTTTTTTATGCTCAAAAGTTTTATAATCAGTACCTACTATAAAAAAACCGTTACTTAAATAATCAACTTCACTCTTTAAACCATACTCTAAAATATCTCCATCAAACACAAATCCATCGGAATAACTTCTATCAAATTTAGAGTAATTTGCATAAACTGTTGAAGTTGCATAATCACTTATATTTTCAAAAGTAACTTTGCTAAAACTCTCTTTTTGTTTATATGTGTCAAAAGAATCTCCATTATAGCTATCATACTCTCCAAATGTATCTATATTTGTATGAATTAAACTTACTTTATTAAATTCATTAATATTATAACCAAGCTTTAAATTTACTGATTTATTTTCATAGCCATCATCTTCATAGCTACTAATATCTGAATATTTTGTTGCAAAAGCTGTAATGCCATCTGTTATAAACTTATGTGCAGATATACTAAAATCAAACTTTTTATCTTTAAAAGATATGTTTGCTTTATAATCTTTTGTATTAAAGCTTCCATACTCTACATTTGCACTAGAGTTAAAACCATCTTTTGGACTTTTTGTAATAATATTTATAACTCCTGCACTAGCATCACTTCCCCAAATACCACTTTGAGGACCTTTAATAACCTCTATTTGTTCTATATTTGAAATAGGCAAATGTTCAAAAGAGGCACCATTTAAACTTGTTGGGTCATTTACTCTAACACCATCAATAAGTACAAGTACCATTTTTGAATCAAAACCTCTTAAATATACAGATGTAGCCTTTCCAAAACCACCGTTGCTTGACCAACTAATTCCAGCCAATAAATTTAAAGCTTCACTAACTGTTTTAATATTTTTTTCTTCAAGTTCCAAAGCGGTAATGACATCTGTATTTGAAGTTAAATCTTTGATTGATTGTTTTGAATTTAAAGCAGCTGTAACAGTTATGGTATCTAAACTATTGAACTGTTCTGTAGCATTTAAACTAGTAAAAATTAGAAAACTTGCGATAAAACCTACTTTTTGTTTATTCATGATAACTCCTTATCTATTTATTTGATTATGTTTTATTTGTGTTAATTGGAATAATTCAATTTTTGCATGATTTGGTCTAATTTGCATTAACAAATTAAATATTAAGCTATAAAATGCAGATATTTTCACATTTACACTTTTAACCATCATTCCAAACATAGATCCTGTTTGATCTTTTTTTTCTGCTTCATGAAAATAGTTTCTTACAAATTTCATATTTGATGCAAATTTTAGGGTTTCATTTAGTTTTCTTTGTACATATGTGTTTAAGTC
>JACAEZ010000001.1 GCA_013388565.1 Campylobacterales bacterium
AGATATTTTTTTCATAAGAACCCTTTTAATATTTTTTCTATCCACCAAAATTTGGTAAATTTGATGAACTATTTACACTAGAAGTTATTGAACTTGAAGAACTACTGTTAGATATAGTTGATTGTTCACTTGATTGACTACTACTACTTAATTCACTACTAAAGCTACTACTATTTTCACTATTTCCAAAATTTGGCAAGTTACTTGAACTATTGATTGAGGAACTGCTACTAATTAGAGTGCTTGAGGATGATGAGGATATTGTGCTTGAAGTTGAGCTACTATTTGATTGACTACTTTCACTAGATTCTAATGAGCTACTTGAAGATGAAGAGCTACTATCTGAACTTAAAGAGGATTCTGAACTTTCACTACTTGAAGAGCTAGAACTTGTCTCTGAAGAAGGTTGATTACTAGAACTACTTGATGATTGTGAAGAAGAGAATGATGATTGAGTGCTACTAATTGAAGAACTATTTAATGATAATTTAGCAATAGTATTATCTAAATGAATTTTTGCACTTGTATAATCTATAATATTTTTTGCACTATTTTTTGTAAATTGTTCTGTAAATAAAGCTTCATTAGAAGAGAAAATTATAGGATATTTTATGCTATTTTTTGTAACAGATGAGATTTGAATTCCATTATCTAAATTATTATCACTATCTAGTGTTTGTAGCACTCTAGCTAAATTTATGGCTAAAGTTTGATTAGATTGATATATATCATAAGGAGTTATAAAAGATTGCTTTTTATTCATGAGGGTATTTTTATCTAAAGAGAATGTAATAGCACCAATTGAAAACAGACAATCTTTATTTTGTTCAAACTTAAACATACCATTTAAATCTGTTTCTCCACTAAAAGAGCCACACACATAATCGACACCTTGAACTGCTGAATCAACAAAATAAGCTATACTAGATTGATTTGGTTGACTGTTTGTAGTATTTAATTTTATATCTGTTGTATTACTACCGCCACATGAAACCATTAAAATTGAGATAAATATTGGATAAATATTTTTATAATTCATAATTTTCCTATTTTAATATTTAGTTACTATACAATTTTTTCTACAAAATATCTTGGTCGCTGTTTTGTCTCTTTATAAATTTTTCCAATATACTCACCTATTATTCCTAAAGCAAATAGTTGAATTCCACCTATAAAGTAAATTGGAATAACAGTTGAAGCCCAACCTGCAATGGCATCATTTGTAAATAGTTTTATAGCTATTGCCCAAACTCCCATAATACATGACAATAAAAATATCAAAAAACCCAATATGGTTATAAATCTAAGTGGTAATACTGAAAAAGATGTTACTCCATCCCAAGCAAAATTTAACATCTTTTTGAGTGGATATTTAGATTCTCCTGCAAATCTCTCAATTCTATCATAATATACTAAGCAACTTTTATACCCAATCAAAGGTATCATACCTCTTAAAAATAGATTTACCTCTTTAAACTCTTTTAATGCTTCGACACTTTTTTTATCCATCAATCTAAAATCTGCATGATTATGAATTACATCTACACCCATTTTTTGCATTAATGTATAAAAAAATTCTGCACTCAACTTTTTAAATTTTGTATCGCTGTCTCTTTTTTTTCTAACACCATATACTATATTGTAGCCTTCATGATATTTTTTAACCATCTCTTCTATAACATTTATATCATCTTGTAAATCTGCATCTATTGTAATACAAACATCAAAATCAACACTAAAAATTCCAGCCATTAAAGCATTTTGATGACCACAATTTCTTGATAATTTTATACCACTTACAAAAGGTGAATGGTTTGAAAAATTTTCTATAATTTCCCATGTTTTATCACGACTACCATCATCTACAAAATATATTTTACTATGACTTGAAATTAAATTTTTATCTATTAAAGATTTTAAAAGTTGAGTCATCTTTTCATGAGTGTAGCTTAAAACCTCTTCTTCATTATAACATGGAATAACAATCGCTAAATTCATACTTTTCCTAATTTTGCTTATTTAATAGTAACACTAATGTTTGTGATATTTGGTCAAGTTTTGTATCCATTGAACCTATTTTTGTTTTTACCTCTTTCATGTCATCTTTCAAAACAGAAACATCTTGTTTTAAGATAGTTACATCATCTTTCAAAACAGAAACATCTTGTTTTAAAACTTCTACATCTTGTTTTAAGTTATTAACATCTTTTTCAACTCTATTTAATCTATAATTTGATTCAAGTGCTAAATCTTCAACATTATTTAATTTTATACCATTTTCTAAAACTAAATTTCTAGTTTTTACATGCTCATGATTTAAAGCTCTTAATATTTTAATTGTTGCTGGATTTGTTTTTGATTCTATTTTTATGCTTTCAAACATTTCATCATTAATATCCATCAAAGTTTCACTTTCCATTTTAATCTCCTATAATGAGTATTTATATATTAAACCAATTTTTGCATAACCATATTTGTGGTCAAATGTTGTTTGTGTATATTTATTATATAGATATGGAATATCTGTTGAAAATTGTCTATACATAGCTCGTCCACCTATAAATGCTATAAAACTTTTAGTAATTGGTTTTGAAATTGAAGCATCTACAGTATGATTTTCTGTAATATAGTCTATATCATCTGCTCTATTTGTAGTAGAATATTCATAGTTTATTTCACCTATAAGACCATTAAAAAACTCTAAAGAGTAATTTAAACCTGTAAAAAATGTATTTTCATCTCTATTTAAATTAGGAATTTTGTATTGCCCAATTATATCATTTAATAAAGAGTGGTTTTTTGGTTCTATACCTATTAAAGATTTTATATCTGTTTGCTTAAATCCTAAATATAAATCTAAAATACTTTTGTTTGTAAATTGTTTGGCAAATAATAATCTTATATACCAAGAGCTATCTTTTAAATCATCTATGGACAAAGCAGGTATGATTTTATCTCCATTTGCATTCCAAAGAGTTATCTTCATATCATCTTTATATAAATCACCATTTGATATTTTTGCACTAGTGCCTGGCTTGATTTTTTGTAGCATGATATTTAATAATGTGTCATTTGTAACATTTAACTGTTCTGCACTATTTTGATTATAACCTATATCAACACTAATAGCATCTATAGCATTAATAGGTTTTTGTGCTATTTGGTATCTTGCAAAAACATCTATTTTATTGTTTTTTAATTTTTCATCTGAATAATCAATATTTTGTTTATCAAACTCTCCAAATATTGAAAATCGTTCATGAACACCATATCTTATCTTTATTCCATATCCATCCATATCACCAATAGAACCTATACTATCTGGAACACCCTTTAGCTCTGTATCTTTTACATTTAAAAAATCTATCGTATCATTTATTTTTGAATATTTCAGTGCAAACTCTAATGAATTTTTTTGTAAAGTAAATGCATTAATATTTGATTCTGCATAATTTAAACTATTTGCACTAACAATAGAACTACTAAACAAAAAAGAGCTAACAACAATCTTATTAACTATCTTAAAAAACTTCATCTTTATACCTTTAAAAATTTAATATATTTTGAATTTTCACCCCAAAGATACTTTTTACCAGCTACTTCATATTCAACTTTTATACCAAGTTGTCCATATCCTTGAAAATAGAGAATTTTACCTTCATGAATACCTTTTGTCAAAGGTATTTCAAATTTGCTTAAACTAAATGCTCTATCATTTATAAATTCACCATATTTAATAGAGTCTATAAAAAATTTAAATCCATCATCGGAGTATAAATAAATTACAATTTTTATATCTTCGCTAACATCTATTTTACTTTTAAAATCACAAAAAAAGTTATCATTAAAGCCTAAATTTCCAAGTTTTTCATGAACTAACTCATTTGAATTTTTAAAATTTATTACATCTATATCGTAACTTTTTGTATATGCTATATCAAAATTATCATTTATACTTTTAATTTGATTTTTTGTTTTTGAAATATCTACTTTTATATTTGCTTCAAAATTAGCTGTTGTTTTATTTAATACAATTATCCACAACACTATTATAAATGCTAAAAATGAAATTTTAAATATGAAATCTCTATTATATGTCATAACTAACCCTTTTTATCTAATTGGTGTAAGTTGCCAAAAATTAAACCAAACTCGTTTCATGAACTCATATGTATTTAATGGCTCATAATAACTAAATGGAGCAAAAAAGATATACACATATATAACTAATGCAACAAACATAATAAGTGCCAACCAAACAATCTTATCATTTTGTTCTATATAGTGTTGAAATATATAATATAATACAAATATGGCTCCAAACATGCCAAAAGATAAAGGCATAAAATAGTGATATAAGTACATAACTCTATCTATTTGCAAAATTGCTATCATATATGATATATATAAAATAAGAAATAGCAATATATAGTCAAAAAGTTTAGTATCTGTTAAATTTATAGAAAAGAGTATTCTGCTAGAGATTAAAGCAAAAGATAATAATACACCAGCTAAAACGAAATACCAAATAATAGGATTTCCTTGAAGATACATGTATTTAACACCATCATTTGTTTTTTCCCATCTATAATTTATACTCTTAATTCCTAAAATCCAACCAATAGCCAAACTTCCATTTTCACCAACTTTACAAAGGTCTAATTTTGGAACTCCATCTTGATACTCTTTCATGAACTTAAAATTATCTTTTAAAGTAGTTAAAAAATTTGATATATTGCTATTACTACCATTTTTAATAATCTCTAAATATTCAGATGATGCTTTATATGTTCTATTTTGTTCTATTTTGTCACCAAAAGATACATGCATATACATAACACTAAAAAATATTAAGGCAACACCTATACTAAAAGATGTTAATTTTGGTATTATATTTACAAGCTCTTTTATAGAAAAATTTTCTTTTAATTCTGTATATATCAAAAATATAGGTAATAAAAATAAAATAGCACTATTTGCTTTTACGGCTAAAGCAAATCCAACCAATATCCCAAGCATTCCATAATTTAAAAACTTCGTAATAGAATTTTCTTTAATATAGACTAAATATAAAACTGAAGCCATCATGAAAAATATTTGGCTACTCTCTAACATAGCAGCTCTTGAGTGTGTTATAAAAGCATTTTCAAAAAGATAGATAGAACTAAATAAAAAAGCATAATGACTATTTTTTGTTACTATATAAATAATCATAAAAAATAGTGCAACACTTAAATATGCAAAAAGTGTTGGAAAAAATCTAACCCCTTTAAATGAATACCCTTTTGGAAACTCTTTTATATAGTCTGTTTGATTAAAGTAGTTTTTATCAATATTAGAGTTTGGATTTAATATCACTTCACCAAGTGCTATAAACATCTTTCCAAGTGGTGGATGTGGCTCCATGTACATAACACCATCAATATACTTTTGGGCTGAAGCTATATGATAATTCTCATCCCAAAATTGTGCATTTGGATACTCATAATTTTTAAAATATGTGAAAAATCCTATGATTAAAACTATAGATAGATAGATAGATAGTAAATTTTGTTTTAAAAATTCTCTACTCAAGAAGTTCCTTTGTTTTTAAGTTTTAGCTAAGTTTATTTGTCGTACGACAAATAAACTTAAACAATTTTTAAATTAAAATGATGGCGGTGATGGAGGTAAATCAGTTGGTTGTATATCAGATTGTTGAACAGATAATTTATCTACATCTCCAAATGAACCATCTACTTTACTTGTTGTACCAGATTTTAAACCTTTTAATTCAGAAGATAACTCTTTTATAGTACCTGTTTTTTTATCCTCAATTCTAAGTTTCAAATCTCTGTTTTTTACATTCATAGGAACTAATATTACAAATTTTTCACCATCAATATTACCTTCAATAACAGCTGGTATTTGTGGGAAACTTTGCGTATCTTTTTCTATTGGCGACTTACTTACAAGTTTTATAGCAAAATTTGAAGTATGTACGGTAGAACTATCTAGCTCATATACATGAGTATCTAATTCTTTAGTTGTTACACTACTTGAATGCTCTTGTTGTTTATCTTTATTTTCTTGATATACAATCTTTATATCATTTTCTTTATCTTTTGACTCTTTAGATGATGAAGTTTGTTGTTTTGTCTCTATAGATTTTATAGAACTTGAATCTTCTTGCATAAACAAAAAAGCCAATACCAAAACAACTCCAGTAGCCCCAATTAGTAAACTTTTATTATTCATGTTGTCCCTTTTGTTTAATTTTTATATATTTTCTGCTAAGTTTTTAAAGTTACTTAAACTTGCTAAATGAGAATATACCAAGTTTAATGCACCGCTTTTTACAAGTATTAATAATTTATCATCACTTAAAGTATTAAGTTTGTCTGTATCTATTTGCATAAGACCTGATAAAACAAATTTCTTACCATCTTTTTCTATGTTTGCATTAATATCTTTAAACAGTTCATTATCACTTAATAATTTTGTTATATTTTTAGTAAATTCTAAATCTGTATAAACATTTTGAACAAAATTCATAACATTTTTACCATATTCATTTAACTCACCATTTTCATCTAAAATTTTTTGCCCATCTTTTTTATTCAAACCTTCATACTCAACATCATAAGCCAATGAATAAACATCTACTTGTTTTGATAAAACAAATGGATAACTTCTAATAAGTGCTGGAATGTATATATTTTTTTCCCACTCTCCGCTTTTATTTACAAATAAGTTTTCATTATCTTTGACACCTAAAATTACAATTGGAGTTACACCATCACCATCTTTTGCAAAAAATAGAGGCAATGTTTTTGAAGCTTCTGCTAATTCTTGTCTTGAAACCGCCATAAATGTTAAATTTCTAGCATGTTTATAATTTTTAAGAGGAGATATTGTTATATCTTTATCTTCAACTTTATTCAATAATTTTGGACTTTTGAACATTTTACTTACCATTTTTTTCTTTCTTTGTTTGATTATTTTTTACAACTTTTTTTACTTCTAAACATGTACTTAAAGATGAGTTACAATATAGCTCTTTTTTATTTTTAAGAGTTATTTTATATAGCTCTTTGAACTCTTCTGCAATATCCACACTAACAGCATCTTTATAAGTTTTTTTGACATTTTCAAGTGTTGGTTTATGAAGTGCATTTTTACAAAGAGTTAAATCTGCTTCCATTGGCGGTGGCAAGAATATTATCATTGGAGGTAAAACTTCACACTCTTTTGGCATAGCAGATGCTTTGTTTTCACTATTTCCTTTTTTAACTTCGACATTGCTAATATCTTTTTGTTGCGAACTATTTACACCATCCATTATAATTGGAGGCATAGGAGGCATATCTGAAGCAAACAACAATGTACTATAAAGCAATGCAACAAGCGATTTTTTAACCATTTTCATTCCTTTCTTAATATAATAAAAAATTATCCAATATTCATAGAGAATATCGGAAGTAACATAGATGTAACAATAAAACCTATAATTCCACCAACTATAAGCATTAAAAACGGCTCTAAAAGAGACAAAAATATCTCTATTCTATCTTTATTCTCTTCAAAATATAGTTCGGATAGATTTTTTAAAATAGGTGCAACTTCACTAGTCTCTTCACCAAGTGCAATTGCTTGCATGAAAGATTTATCTATCAAATAATCACTTTTCATAAGTGCATTTGATAGTTTACCACCTTCAACAATCCTATTTGAGGCATTTTCAAACACATTTGAAATAACAGTGTTTTTCAATATTTTAGATGACAAATTAACAGTTTGAACAAATGGAACACCTGATTTAAATAAGATAGAAGAGATATATGCAAATCTTCCAAGCTCTGATGACTCTAGTATTTTACCAAAAAAAGGTATTTTCAACAAAAATTTATCAAAATAGTATTTAAATTGTTTGTTAATTGATAGTAAAATTGACACAAATATTATAATTGTCAGAATTGAACCTAAAAGTAGAATCCAATAAGAAGAAAGCCAGTCACCAGCAGATATTACAAACTTTGTAACTGCTGGAAGTTCTTGATGCATCTGTTCAAATATAGATGTTATTTTAGGTACAACATAAGCTATCATAAATGCTACCATAAACACAGAAACAGTCAATATAAATAGAGGATATGCAAAAGCTCCTTGAACTTGTTTATTAATTCTGTCTTGTTCTTTTAAAAACCTAGACAATTCTAATAACACTTCATCTAAAATTCCACTATCTTCAGATACTTTTATAGATTGTTTATAAAAACTAGGCAATGTTATCACACTTTGAGCTTCTAATGCTTGATAAAAATTTTTACCCTCATCTAAAAAGGTCTTAATACTCTTTAAAAACAGCGATAATTTTTTATTTCCATCATATTGATTAGATGCCAACCCAATAGCATTAACTATTGATATTCCAGATTTTATATATATACTTAAATCCCTACTCAAAGTAGCTAACTCTTTTGCTGGTATTTTATATCGTCTTTCAAATTTAATGTTTTGAAAGATAGAGTTACTATCCTCTTTTATACTTTTATAGACTATATTTTGTGCTTTAAGTCTTCTTTTAGCATCTTCTAAATTGTTTGCTTCAATTTTTGAATTGACATTTTTACCATTTTTATCAATGCCAGAATATTTAAAAATCAAATTTGTGTCCCTTTTGCTTTAAGTCGTTGCTCTATCCAGTACTCTTTTGCATCATCTATATAATCAAAAACTTTTGTTGAGTGCATATATGAGTCAAATAGATAATATTTTTGTTTATACTCCAAAATAAATTCGCTTGAACTTTTATTTGGATATAAATCAAATTTGAAGGATACCTTCTCTTTATCATAGTTTGTTACATGAAAATCAAAAAATCTCTTTTTTTCCAATACATTTTTATTCAAATAATAGACATTTACATCTTCATCAAATAAAATAAACTCATCTTTTGTATCTTTATCATTGATAAAAACTTTACACTTTTTAGACTCTTCAAAACATATTACAGAAACTTTATTTTTATCATAATAGTTGGCTAACAAAAAATCTCTAAGTTTCTCTATTGTTAGAGTATCAGTTTGTGGCTTTGTGTTTAAATTTTGAATAAAAAGTGCATAAACTAAAGATATTATAAAAATAACTATCAATAGCTCAAAAAGGGTAAATGCCTTTTTTTTTAATTTCAATGCAAACCTCTGCCAAAAAGCAGACTATCTACTTTTGACATTCAGAATATCTAATATCTTTATTCTCATCAACCCCGCCCTCTTTACCATCAGAACCAAGCGATATTAAATCAAATGCCTCTTCTGTTAAAATATATATATAGTGGTTATTCCAAGGGTCTTTTGGTTCATTTTGCCCATCTAAATATCCACCTTTTGGGTAATTTGGATATTTTTCATCATCTGGATTTTTAACTAATGCTAAAATGCCCTCTTCAACTGTTGGATATTTTCCAAAATCCACTTTAAACATTTTAAAACCTTCAGCAATCGTTTTCATCTGAACACAAACCAATTTTTGCTTTGCTTGTTCACCTTTACCAACTAAATTTGGCATAACAAGAGAAGCCAATAACCCCAAGATAATAATAACTATCATAAGCTCCATTAATGAAAATGCTTTTTTCAATACATATCCTTTATGTAATTTAAATTTTAAAAATGAAATTATACAAAAAATTCATAAAATAGAGTTTTTACCTTTTAAGCTTATATACTTTTGCTAGTGGTGTCAATATAACTGGTTCAAACAGTTCTGTGTCTATATTTTCTAAAACATATAGTTGAATATATGCTGAATTATAAACCCTATCATCAACTACTAAAAACATATTGTAATTTTTCATAAATATCACATGAATAGGAGAATTTGGATTGATTTTTTGAATATTTTTTTGTAACACTCCGCTATTATCATATTCTGTAACATTAAATGTATTTATAGGAATATTTTGATTTTGAAGCTGAAGTACACCACCTTGTTTTAATAAAGCTATTCCATTGCCTAAATTTATTCTATCACCTACATCTTGAAAACTTTGTGTTGTATAGAAAAATGGTCTTGCATACTGTTGCCCTGTTACTATATCCATATTTGAAAACAAATCAACAGTTGGAAAAATTTCTATCATTTTAAATGGTAAAAAGAAATATATATCTCTTGTTTTATTTGGTAAATTAAACTCTTTTGAATTAAGTGAACTTAAAAAGTTATTAATATCGTTTGATGAAACTTTGTATCCTTTTAATATACATTCAAAAGATGGAAAGCAACTATCAACTTGCATTTTTTCTGTAAATTCAACATCCAGTCTTGCCATATTTGAAGCTTCTAACTGTGTTTTCATCAATGCAAAACTAACTGTAAAATTATCTCCACCATTATGTTTTCCACCATCAATAAGTGTCTTTACATCACTATAATACCTAATAGGATACCCATAATCCCACCAACTCACAACATAATCTTCTCTTTTTGCAATATTTTTCAATTTATCTAATACAGTAACTTCATCTTTTGTAAATACTACTGGCACTTTATAATTTATTATATGCATGATATTTGGATATAAAGCTCCAATAGTTGCGATAAATACAACTGCATATTTTGCAAATGGTTTTATCTTTTCATTAAAAGCAATCTCCAAATATTTTGCAACCACAAATACAAAGAACATAAAACTAATAGCCATAAACGGCACAGCAAAAACAGTAAATCTAAGCCCACCTTTTAACGCAAAAAACCCAATTGCAACCATTGGAAGAGAGAATAAAAACATAGGGTATCTAATAGAAATCATTACATATCCTATACATGCTAATACAAATGTAATTAAATGACCGCTTATTCTTTCAGCAAATACTTGAAATGGAATATTTCCAGCTTCTCTAACAGTATTTACAACTTCAAAATATTTTAATGATAAGTTTAACTCATCTGCTACAGCATGTCTTATTATATAAGCATTATTTAATAATCCAACAATCCACTGAAAACCACCAAAAAATAGGTAAATTAAAGCTAATATTAGTGTAATAGCAATTATGATTTTATCTGTTAGTTTTTCTTTTAAAAAATGAAATATAGCAACTAAAGTTAAAATTAATGATATTTTCAAAACAAGAGATAAAGTTATTAAAGATATAGAAAAAAGTGCAAGAAATTTATAGTTAAAAATATTTTTTCTATCAAAAACTAGTGTATATATCAATATTAATATCAATAGTCCATTTGAAATTTGAACACCACCAGCATGCCATGAAATAGCAACTGCTGAAAAGATAGGAGCTATCCAAAGGTATCTATTTTTTTGTTTAATAACAGTCAATATAACACCATAAACAACCATAGCAGGAAGTGTAACTACAAAAATATCTGTATCATAATAACCTGTCATGGTACGATTATAATAACTTAATGCAATGCCACCAATTAATGCTGCAAAAAAACCAACTAAATCTATTTTGAATACTCTAGCAGTTAACATAATAGGTACAACCAATAATGAACCTAAAAATGTTGGCATATAAAGAATTAATGTTTCAAAAGAGATTGGCAATATTTTAGCTAATGCAAGAGTCAATATAGAAATTGGCTCTGTAATACTTTCCATATCTCTATGTCCAAGTCCTAATAAATCTCTTGCCATTTCAGCCCAATAATAACCATCATTAGTATTAATCATGATTTGATTATTCCAATAAAACTGTGGATTATCTTTAAATTGATAAATCCAAATAAATCTAATAGCAATTGAAAAAACATATGCTAATAGCATAAAAAGTAAAAAATTTTTAATAGAGAGACTTTTCTCTTCTATATTAAACAAATTCGCTATTTTTGACAACCTTTATCCTTTTTCATAAAATTTTTAATCTCTCAATATCAATTCAAACTCTTTAACAATAGAACTCTTTTCAAATCTTTTAACACCATTTTGTGCTTTTTCTATATATGTTTGCCTAATTGAAAAGTCATTTAACACAATTTTCATAGCTTCACTCATGAATTCAACATTTTTAATAGGCACCAATATTCCATATTCACAAAATTCTATTTTATCAAGAGTTTGATTTAAATCGTCACTCAAACAAAGTATCTCTCTAGGACCACTTTTACAATCTGTTGAGATAATTGGCAATTTACATGAAAGTGCCTCTAAAAGCACATTTGGAAACCCTTCATGATTTGAGCCAAATAAAAAACAGTTAGATTTTTCAAGCCAAGCATATGGATTTTTTTGCTGACCAACAAGAAAAACCCTATTTTGAAGATTTTCTTGAATTATATATTCAGATAGAAAATCTCTTAATAAACCATCGCCTATTATAACTAATTGAGTATTTATATCTTGTAAATTTTTAAAAGCATCTATTAAAAGTTTATGATTTTTCCCCTCATCTAATCTACCTACGGTTATAAATGTAAATAGTGAAAAATCAAAATCCACATCAAGCTTACTTAAATAAATAGTTTTTTGTATATCTATTGGATTATATATTGTTTTAATCTCTTTATCAATTCCAAAATTTTCTTTTAAATCTAGTGAATTGCCAATAGAGTTTGAAAGTATAAAATCAGAAAGTGGATATAACCATCTAATCAATCTTTGATTAATTCTTGATTGAACATTGTTATATCCATATTGCAAAGATGGCATAGCTCTTTCATTTATTACTGTTTTGCTTCTATTTCCAAAAAACTTGGAGAGTATATTTATATAGTTTGGTCTGTTCATGAAAGATAAAGTAGTTTTTATATTATGTTTTTTGCAAAAATTTGCATATTTTAAAGCCAAGAAAAATAGTTTTGAAAGTTTCAAAATCCCTTTTTCTTCAGGAATTGATCTTTCTAAATAGTATATTTTTGTATCTTTTGGAATATCATAATCAATTGTATCATTCATTAAAACTAAATGTATATCAAAAACATCTTTTAATTCATTTAATAAAATAGAAACAACTCTTTCAGCACCACCACTTCCAAGAGAATAGATTAAAATTGCTACCTTTTTTTTACTCATCAATTATCTTGACTTTTTTAAAGCAAATCAATCATGTATTCGCCATTATGCTCTGGATTTGCAAAAACATCTAGCTTATCAGGATATACAACAAAATCCATAACCTCAAGTGGCACAACACCAACTAATGGAGGAAGATTATCATCAAGCTCAACAACATCAACAGTAGCACTTCTATCTTTTATAAAAAGCCTTGCACCGCCATAAATTCTTCTTTGAGTTTTACCATTTGTAGTTCTAACCTCTACAAATCTTAAAAATTCAAGCTCTAGCTCCTCTATCATAGCCCTTGGCAGACAAAGCATTGTAACACCAGTATCAACTATCGCTACTCTTTTTACTTTTTTTTCTCTATTTAATAGATTTATAACCTCTATTTCTACTTGAACTTTTCCCATAATCAATCCTTAAGCCTTAAAATATTCCAAAAAACATACTCATAATTTGCACCATTTTGATGAGCATTATATAGTTTTTTAAGATAATTTTTATTAAATTTACTATCTAAATTTTCAATTTTATCTAATAAAATTCCTCTTAAATCTCCTCTAAACCACTCTTTAAGAGGGACAGAAAAACCTCTTTTGGGTCTATCAATTAGCTCTTTTGGAACATGTTTATAAAGAATAGCTTTAAGAATTGATTTTGCTCCATTTTGAAGTTTTATATTAGTTGGCAAACTATAAGCAAACTCTATTAAATTCACATCTAAAAGTGGATTTCTAACCTCTAAGGTATATTTCATAGAGGCTCTATCAACTTTTACTGCTATATCATCTGGAATATATCTATAAAAATCAACCATGCTAAATAGTTCAAACAGCTCTTTTTCATCTAAATTTATCTCTTGCAAATCAAAAAAATCTAAACTCTCTTTTTTAAAGCTCTCATAAATAAACTCTTTTGAAAATAACTCTTTTAAATCCCAAGGTTTAATAGATGTTGAAACCACGGAATAGAGATTTTGAGGAGTTAAATGTTTGATTGGATAACTAATCTTATTTAGTTTATCATGAGATGTGCTTTTAAATATTTCACTCAAAATCACTCTTATAAAATATGGAAACTTATTTAATTTCTCAAAATAATTTTTTGTAAAAAAGTATCTATCATATCCAAAAAATAGTTCATCTCCTCCATCTCCACTAAGTGCAACAGTTACTTTTTCTTTTGTAATCTTTGATAAAATCATCATAGGTAAAGATGAAGCATCACCAAATGGTTCATCATAAAAGTAGTCAAAATTTTCTATCAAATTAAGCACATCATTTGCTTTAAAGTGATACTCATAATGTTCACTTCCGATAAATTTTGCCACCTCTTTTGCATAGATTGACTCATCATAAGCTCTATCTTCAAAACCTATGCTAAAAGTTTTTATCTTTTGAGATGATAGTTTTTGCATAAAATAGCTAACTAATGAGCTATCAACTCCACCACTCAAAAAACTTCCAACCTCTAAATCTGAAATCAATCTATATTGAATAGATTTTTTAAGTAACTCTTCAGTTTTTTCACAAGCCTCATCAAAAGTTATATTTAACTTCTCTTTTGGCAAATCCCAATACCGCTCTATTTTATAATCAACTCCATCAAAAACCAAAAAATGTGCAGGTTTTAGTTTGTAAATATCTTCATAATATGAGTTGTCATGAGGAATATAGCTAAGAGTCATAAATTGAATTAAAGCTTTGTTATTAGTTTTAGTTTTTAGATGAGCTGACATTCCTTTTAATTCACTTGCAAATGCAAACTCACCATTTTGAAAAGTAAAATATAGTGGTTTTTTACCGACCCTATCACGAATTAAATATAATTTTTGCTCCAATTTATCAAATAGAGCAATCGCAAACATGCCATTTAAGAGATTTAGAGTTTCTTTAATTCCAAATTCACTAAATGCAAAAAGCAGAGTTTCGGTATCGGAGTGTGTTTTGAAATCTTTAAAAGTTAGCTTTTTTCTTAATTCCAAATGGTTATAAATCTCACCATTAAATACAATTACAAATCTCTCATTCTCCATTGGCTGATTTGCAACATCGCTTAAATCTTGAATTGAAAGTCTATTATGTGCTAAAAAAAGCTCTTTTTGTCTGAAACTATACTTTTTTATAGTTGAGTTATCTGGTCCTCGATGAGATAGGTTTTGATTTAACTTTGCTATCTCAAGAGAGTTAATTTTTGGGTTAAAGTAGCCTAAGATTGAACACATAAAATTTAAACTATTAAAATTGATATTTTATTCATCTATTTTCTCTCACAAAATAATTTATCATACTTATTATCATTTATATCACTATCTTCATTTTGGTCATAATAAGCCTTATTGTTAAAAATAACTTAATAATATGATTATAAAAGTAATGTATCGCAATTTTTACACATATCAATAGACTCTCTACCATTTTTTAAAGATTCTCTTATTTTTTCAAATTTATCACCATACCAAACATCTAAAAGAGAATTTTTTGATATATCTCCTAATGTAAATTGACCAAGTGCATCGTTACAACATAAACTAACTTTTCCATCTGGTCTAATAACCATTTGTGAAAATGGTAAAATACAAGAACTTGTTAGTAATGATATATTTTTTCTATTAGGAGCATTACCACCTCTACTTGTTAATATCTCATTTTGTTTTCTTAAATCAATTACAAGTTTTTTTTCTGCTACTTCTAATATCTCTTTATTGCTTAAGCAATATTCATAAATCTCTTTAACTGGTTTTATTAACTTCAAATCATCATGATAATTATCAATAATAATTTGGTCTAAATTGGTTAAAAATATATTAAATATATCTTTAGTTAAAAGTGTACCATTCGTAAAAATAACTAATTTTGCATTTTTTAACTCATTTCTAGCATAAATTATAAAATCACAAATTCTATCATCGAGTAATGGTTCATTATTTGAATGAAATGTTACAACACCATTATAATTAAGAAATTTTAATTCGTCTATAATTTTATAAAAAAGTGTATCATCCATTTTTTTTAAAATTCTACTATCAGAAAATTTATTTACAGGACAAAAAGAACATACATTATTACATCTATTTATTGTTTCTATTTTCAATATGCCTAAACAAAGGTTTTGTTTCATAAAATGCTTTGATATTATTATAAATTATATCTTTTGATTTATAATCTCTATATCTATTTATAAAATTTGTTATATATCTATTATAAAAAAGTGGGAACTTTTTTTCTAAAAAAATCATAACTCTTTTAGATAATGTATTGTAGCTATTTCTAATTATCATTTTCAAAGCTTCCTTTTTTTTATCTTCAAAAAATAACTCCAACCAAGTAATAAAAAAAGTATATAAAAGATTTTATTATAAAAACTAGTTAAACCTACATACTGCTTATAAATATTTGTAGAGTTTAAACAAGCATTTACAATATATTTAATCATATATTTTACATATCTTTTAAAATTATTTTTCAAAAGATAACTTCCAAAACTATTTAAAACCCTTAAAGCCTCATATTCAAACCCTTTTGAATATTTTATCATAGGCAAACTACTAAGAGACTCTCCTTCAAAACGGTAATATATTCGCAAAGGATTATCTAAATAGTAACATCTGTATTTAAATAATCCTTCTGTTTCAAAAGCATTATAAAATGGTATTAATCCAGGAATAAATTTATCTATATTTTCATCAAAATAGTTATATTTTTTCCAAAAATAGCTATTAATTGCTCCACCAGTTTCATATATGAACTTTTCAGAAAATACCATTTCAACTAAATCATAAACTTTTGTATCTATTTTGTTTTTACCTACACTGTTTCCATGCTGGTCCATACAAGGATATGAGATACCAATAAGAGTCTCTTTTTCGTTATCACTAAATTTATTCCACTCATTATTAAGTATCTCTAATGCATTATTTGTAATTTTATCATCATGACCTATCATGACAATTAACTCACCTAATGCTTCATGAACACCAATTTTAGTAACTGCCAATAATCCTCGATTATCTTTATTGTCTATAAATTTTATATCGATTTTATTTTCATCTATATAGCCATTTATAATCTGACTTGTTTTATCAATTGAGCCATCATTGATAACAATCCACTCAAAATCTTTAAATGTTTGATTTATTAAACTATCATACACTCTATGTATAAATTTCTCACTATTATAACAAGGTGTAAGTATAGTAAATTTATATTTATAACTCATATTTTAATTACCTTCTTCATAACTAACTTTTTTACCAAATCTTTGAAAAATCAAATTCTACTTCACACTCATCTATCTCAAATTTGACTCTCTCATCAACTGTATCACAAACTTTGATATATTTTCCATTTTGCAATTTATAAACTTTAGCAACTCTATCATCAGGATTTACAATAATATAAAACTTCACTCCCTCTTTTTCATACAAATTATATTTTAGGTTTAAATCTTTATTAGCTGTTGATTTTGAAAGCACTTCAAATATAATCACTGGAGCTTTTGTGATGTATGCTTCATGAAGAGGTTTGTGACAAATGACTAAATTATCAGGTTGAACAATTGTCTCATCATCTATCTTCCAATCAACTGGTAATAGTGCTTGACACTTTTTGCAATCTTTAAAAACTTCATTTAACTGCCATGCAATATTACTACTGATTTTTTGATGTTTTATCATAGGCATAGGACTCATGGCATATGCAACTCCATAAATCAACTCCCATCTATCTTCCCAATGTTTATAATCATCATATGTATAGTGTGGTAAATCTTCTAATTTTAAAGCACCCATAATCTATCCTCATTATAAATGGTATCTAATTTCTATATATCTCAAAGTATTATTAATTATTTCAATAAGCTTTTTAGAAAAAAATAAAACTTCATCAAAAATTTCAACTAAATCATCTTCTATATATTCATGAACAATCGTATTTCTAATATCTTTCATAACTCTTAACTCTTCAATGTTTTCAAACAGCCCCCTTTTATGAGCATTATTTACAACATCTATAAGTGTTCCTTGATTTTCAAACTCATATTCATCAATAGTTCTAAATATTTTTCTTATTAAAAAATCAACTCCTCTACTATATCTGCTACAAAGTATCTCAAATTTACCAAATTCATCTATCAAATACTCATCTTTTATACCTATTTTATAGCATTCATTGTATGAAATTTCAATCCAAAAAAGCTGTTTTTCTAAAAGTTTTTTATCTTGAATTAGTTTTTCAATTATCATAATAAAATAGCCTTTTGAAATATATGTTTCGTAAAAGGATTTTTAAATTCACCATCATCAAGTACTATATCAATCTTTTGTTCACCAAAATGTTTAAAAAACTCTAATCTTAAAAATCTTAAATCTTTTTTTGTTATCTTATCTGACACTATGAGCAAATCTATATCGCCACCTTTTTTATTATCATCAATCCTTGAACCAAATAGATATATTTTTGCATCTTTTGACAAATGTTTGAGACTATTTTTTAATAAATCTATCTCTTCATCTTTTAATCTCATCTTCTTTTATATTTACCTATTTGCAATTTTTTCAAAAAGTCTTTGATTAAAAGAAGATATTAAATATATCCAAACTTTATAATCAAATGGATTATACTCCAATGCTCTTATAAATGTTTTTCTAGCCTCACTCTTTTGCCCTGCAAAATATTGGTAAATCCCCAAAGATTTATAGTGAAAACTCATATGTTTGGGACATCTTTGGATTATATCATCTTGGAATTCATCTATAAATTCTTTAACACCATCAACCCATAAAGATGCATTTTTAAATTTATTATTAGTGATACTATCATCGCCATCTGAATGATAAAGTGATAAATTTTTATCTATAAATTTTATATTTGTAAATCTATATGTTTTATACCATATTATTTGGGTATTTCTTTTAGATTTTGTTAAAAAAGATACTTGATTAAATATACTACAATGTGTTACATGAAATAGCTCACCAAAACCAATATCACATATAAGTTGATTAAAATTTGCAGTAGGCTCTTTTTTAAATATATTATACCAATATGAGTTAATTTTACTTTTATTTGTTTGAGAATCAATGGCATGTCCTGCAAACATATAAATATTTGGCTCTTTTTCTATCTCTTCTTTAAATATTTCTAGACAATCAATAACAATTTCATTATCTGAATCTAATATAACTATCCATGCACCTATTGATTTTTCTATACCATAATTTTTTGCTGGCATCTGCCCTTGATTTTTATCAAATTTAAAATATCTAATTTTACTGTTTTGATACTCATTTATAATCTCTTCTGTATTATCGCTTGAACCATCATCAACTATAACTATCTCAAAATCTTGATATGTTTGATTTAGAACACTATTCACAGCTCTTTTTATACACCAAGCACGATTATATGTAGCTATTACTACACTAAAAAACGGTTTTTCACTCAAAAATTACTCCTAATAGTTATTTTATAATTTTTACCCACTCTTTTACGATACTATCTTTTGAAAAATCGTTAGCTCTAATTTTTGCTTTTTTAGAATATTCTTCTCTTAAATTATCATCATTTAGTAGTTTAATAATACTATCTATCCATATTTTTTTTGTTTGAATATCTCTATTTTCAAAATCTCCACTAAACATAGGATTTAAGACTCCAAACTCTCCTAATTCACTCTCTTTTGTTTGAAATTCAAAATCACTCATTGGAGCCAAAATCTCTCTTGGCCCACTTTTGCAATCACTACTAATTACAGCAACACCACAAGCCATAGC